>CAVEQA010000022.1:0-18090 GCA_963617725.1 Paludibacteraceae bacterium | reverse complement strand
AGGGAGGAAACAAAATGCCATCAAAAAAGAAAAATGAAGAATTAAAAGAAGAATTAAAAGAAGAAGTTAAAGAAAAGAAAACTAAAGAGAAAAAGTCAACTTCAAAGAAAAAAGTCGAAACTAAAAAAGAAGAAACTAAAAAAGAAGAAGTAACTCCTTCTATTAAAAAGACTAAGAAAACAAAAGAAGTGGCAGATGTTTCAAAAGAAGAATTAAAAGAACCTAAAAAGAAATCTTCAAAATCTAAAAAGAAAATAGAAGAAGATGTTGATTTAGAATTGGAAGAAGAAATTCTCATTGAAGAAGAAAAGCCGAGTAAAAAAGCTGAAAAGACTACTATTGATAAAGAAGAAAAAGAACCAGCAATTGCAACTCTTGATCAAGTAAAAGAGAAATTGACAAATGAAGCTAAAGCTCATGATGGCGTTCTTTCTGAAGATGAAATCAATAAAATCTTAAATCGTTATGATTTAAATGATGAAGATCAAGATGAAATTTTCAATTTCTGTCAAGATTCTGGTATTTTCTCAGCTGCTGTTGAAGATGATCTTCTCGATGATGAATTATTAGATAATGATTTATTGGATACCGATGACGATGAAGGAAGAGAAACTGTCACTATCGAAGTTGAAGATTATTATCCAGCTGCCGATGTTAAAAATGCCGATCCTGTCAGACAGTATTTACATCAAATCGGTACTTATCAAGTTTTGAAATCTAAAGATGAAGAAGTCGAACTTGCTAAAAGAATCATTGAAGGCGAAAAAGCCCAAGAACAGCTCATGCCTGAATATGAAAAATATTGTGATTCACTAGCTGAAGATAAAACTCCTGATGATTTTAAAACATGGTGTGATAATATGGAATATCCAAGCGATGGCAATTTTGAAATCTGGGATTTAAAAGAGACCTATTTAGATGGTGATGAAGCTAAAGATAGACTCATCCAATGCAATTTGAAATTGGTCGTCTCTATCGCTAAACATTATGTCAATAGAGGTATGGATTTCCTTGATTTGATTCAAGAAGGAAATTTGGGTTTGATCAAAGCTGTCGGTAAATTCGATTATACTAGAGGCTTCAAATTTTCAACCTATGCCACTTGGTGGATTAGACAAGCTATCACAAGAGCTTTGGCTGATCAAGCAAGAACCATTCGTATTCCTGTTCATATGGTTGAGACCATCAACAAGATCACTAGAGCTCAAAGAAAACTCGTTCAAAAATTGAACCGTGATCCAACACCAGAAGAAATTTCTGAAGAATTAGGACATATGTGGTCTGCCAGTAGAATTGTTGAAATTCAACAAATCGCTTTAGATCCTTTATCACTTGAAAAACCTGTCGGTGAAGAAGAGGATAGTCACGTCGGTGACTTCATCGTCGATAAAGACAATCAATCTCCTTATGACTATGCCAATGAAGCAATGCAAAGACAAAGAATTGATGAAGTCCTAGATCAATTGACTGACAAGGAAGCTAGAATCATTCGTCTTCGTTATGGTATCGGAGAAGATAATCGCACCCATACCTTAGAAGAAGTCGGAAAAGAATTCAATGTTACAAGAGAACGTATCAGACAAATAGAAGCAAAAGCATTAAAGAAGTTAAGACATCCTTCAAGAGCTAAATTGCTTAAAGATTTTGCCAACGACTTATAAATTGACTGAAAGGCTTAGGATAGCATCAAGCTATGCTAAGCCTTCAATTGTCTATATGGACATTGGAGCTGGACACGGATATTTATCCTTAGATTTAGAATCAAAAGGATATAAAATGTACGCTGTTGAAAATAAAAAAGGTCCTTATGATATATTAAAAGATATCATCAAAAGTAACGATTCAAATGTTGAATGCCTTTTTGCTTCAGGTCTTGATACTATGCCATCTGATGTCAATGGCTGTTTTTTATTAGGAATGGGCGCTAATACGATGGAAGAAATCCTCTTTAAAGATATGGATAAGTTCAATCGCTTAGAATCCATCATTGTTGAACCACAAACTAATCCATACAATCTTTTTAAAAGGCTTTATGAGAATGGATTTTACGATGATATCGGATGTTATGTATTTGAAAAACACCCCTATCCATTGCTTAGATTCACAAGATGTGAAAAGAACAAAATAGTTGATGATTTTGACTATATGTTTGGAAATTATCCGTTGCATAATAAAGATTTTGTTTTGAAAGAAAAACTTGAAGCAAATATTAAAAATTTAAATAAATTAATTGAAGATGGTATAACTGGAAAAGAGAAGGATTTAATCGTTTATCAAAAGGCTTTAGAAATTTTAAATGATTAAATAAGAGGTTAAAAATGGGAATTTACAATAATATTGAAGATACGGAAGAATTATCTGAACTTCTCAAGGTTGAAGAAAAAGAGTCGAGCAAGACACTTCAAGAAATCAACATCGAGAAATTGAATGAATATTACAAGACTAAAGATGAAGATTTGCGAAATGAAATTGTGACAGATAATATCAGAATGGTCTATAGAATCGCCAAAGATTATTCTTCAAAATTTCATATTCCAACTGAGGATTTAGTTCAAGAAGGAAGCATCGGACTTATGAATGCTGTTGAGAATTTTGATCCATCTTATAATGTTATGTTCTCAACCTTTGCTTTTCCGTATATCAAAAATAAGATGAATCTATATGTTCAACAAATCTGCCATATAATTTCTATTCCTAATAATGTTCAATTATCTTTGAATAAATTGAAACAGACAATCGATAGTCTTACTTTAAAACTTGAAAGAGAGCCAACCGATGAAGAAATAGCTTCAAAGATGAAGGTGACAATCGAACAAGTCTTAGAGTGGAAATCGTACATGAATTACAAAATTATGAGCGATGTTAAAAAAGATGATTATTCTGATGATAAAGATAGTTCGATAACCGATTTTTATCCTGATTCTAGTCAAGATCCTAGTCAAATAGCTAAGGATAAGGAATTATATGATAAAGTCATCAGTTTAATCGAAGGATTACCGGAGAAGAAAAGAGATATTTGTAAGAGAAAATACGGTATTGGATGTCAAAAAGAGACACTTCAAAACATCGCCAAAGATTACAACATCTCTTTGCAAAGAGTTGCTCAAATCGTCAATGAAATCGATAAAGAACTCAAAGATTCTCTAAAAGATTTTCTAAATTAGCTTTGAATTCTAAAACTGCTTCTTTCGAACAAGATGTCGCCGAAGTCAAATAAATATCTTTTTCTTTGAGAATATTTAAATCAATGCTATCTAATGAGAGAGTGATTTCAACATATAAATCACTGAATGCTTGTTGGATAGCATTTTTTATTTCTTTAGCATTTGACGAACTTTCATCACCCAAGACAAAACAGATAGAATTCTTGATATTTACTGTCTTTAAAAATTCTAAAGATTGAACGACTCTTCTTGAATACAATTGACAGATAGGGAGAGTGAAAACGACATCCCCTAAACCTTTTAAAATATTTAAAGTTTCTTCATATTTTTCTTTTGAGATTGTAGTTTGTGGAATCAGTGCTAACTTTTTATTAGTTTTGATTTTTTCGATTTGACTTTTGATATCTTCTTGAGAATTGATGAAATTCAAAAAAGGAAAATTTTTTAAAAATCCTAAGGTTTCCTGATGATTCTTTTTTCCAATGAAGAAATAAGTGATATCTGATTTATCCGATTCTTGAATAAGTTTATATCTATTTAAAATAAGTGGACAGGTAGCATCAAATAATTTTGGTTTATTTCCAAAAGCTTTTTCTTCTTCTTTACCATGACCATGAGCTGAGAAAAGAATTCCATCATTCTCATTTAAAATTTCACCATTATAAATAGATGCTTTATTTTCTTTCATCAGTTTATCATTTTCGATTTTGTTATGAATCAATGAATGAGTGAGATAGATGTGATCAACTTTCTCAGAAGATTTTCGTAAGGTTTTAATTGCGTTTTCAACGCCGAAGCAATAACCGTAGTCTGAAATTATTTTTACCATAAAGTAATTTTATCACATCTTTTAGTCTTTAAAATTAAAAAAGTGATTGAAAGAATAAATGCATTAAATTATTTGATTAATTTGATATAAAAACTTTTATTTGACTAGAATTTTAAATAGATAATGTTATAATTTTCTTGAGGAGATTTTTTGTATTATGGATTTAGAAAAATATATTGCTGTTGTTGAAGATTTTCCTAAAAAAGGAATTTCATTTAAAGATATTTCTCCACTTCTTAGAAATCCAGAAGCATTCAATGATTGCATCGATCAACTTTGCAAAATTGCCGAGGAATATAAACCGACAGTTATCATCGGTGCTGAATCTCGTGGTTTCATCTTTGGATCTGCTATGGCATACAAGATGGGAATCGGTTTTGTTATGGCAAGAAAAGCTGGAAAATTACCTGGCATCACTCACAAAGTCAGTTACAATTTAGAGTATGGAACTGCAACTATGGAAGTTCCTTTTGATTCCTTTAAAAAAGGGGATCGTGTTTTGCTCATCGATGACCTTCTTGCTACCGGTGGAACTTTCAAAGCTTTGATCGACTTAGTCAAGGCTAGCGGTGGTGAACCTGTTTTATGTGAAGTTTTAATCCGTTTGAAAGACTTAGAAGGAGAAAAAGATCTCCCTATTCCAACTAGATATTTACTCAACCTTTAATTTTATATGGAAATTCAAAATGCAATTTATACCTTTGAAGATGTCAAAGAAACATATTCAAAATATATCCACAATAAAGATGATTTAGCTCTCATTGAAAAAGCTTATCGATATGCTGATAAAAAACACGAAGGTCAAATGAGAAAATCAGGTGACCCATATATCACGCATTGTATCGGTGTTGCAAAGATTTTAGCTGAACTTCAATCCGGTCCAAAGACTATTTGTGCCGGCTTTTTGCATGATACAATTGAAGATACAGGAACTAGCAAAGAAGAAATAGAAAAAGAATTCGGTTCTGAAATTGCTACTTTAGTTGAAGCTTTGACTAAAGTCACTAGATTATCTGATTATAAGAACGAAGAGTTCACTGCTGAAAATCATCGTAAAATCTTTGTTGCAATGGCAAAGGATGTTAGAGTTATTGTTGTTAAATTAGCTGATAGACTTCATAATATGAGAACTCTACAATTTCAACCGAAAGCTAAACAAGAAAGAATTGCTAATGAAACTTTAGAAGTTTATTCTCCTATTGCTCATAGGTTAGGTTTATTCAACATTCAAACTGAATTAGAAGATCTTTCTTTATATTATTTAGAACCTGCAAAGTACACACTTATCGAAGACAAAATCAAATCTTCCAGTGAAAATGTTCAAACAACTTTGACAGCTTTAAAAAAGCAAATTACATCTATTTTAGATCCGACTAATATTCCTTTTACCATCAAGAATAGAATCAAGTCTGTTTATTCTATCTACAAAAAGATGTATAAAAAGCAATATTCGTTTGAACAGATTTACGATGTCATTGCTCTTAGAATCATCACTAAAACCGAACAGAATTGTTACGAAATTTTAGGTTATATTCACGCTAATTTCAAACCAGTTCCGGGAAGATTTAAAGATTATATCGCCATGCCAAAGTCCAATATGTATCAATCTCTCCATACGACTGTTGTCACTGAAAACGGCCAATTCTTTGAAATACAAATAAGAACCCAAGATATGGATGAAATTGCTGAAAGTGGTGTTGCCGCTCATTGGAGATACAAAGAAGGCACCAATTATGATGCCAAAAAAGAACAAGTAGAAATTGAAAATCAATTGCATTGGTTTAAAGATTTTGTCTCTATGACGGAAGAAAATTCCAATAATTCATCAACAAAAGAATTTGTCGATGAATTGTCTCATGAAATCTTCGATGCTAATATCTATGTTTTCACTCCAAAAGGAAATGTCATCTGTTTATCAGCAGGTGCTACACCAATTGACTTTGCTTACCGTATTCATTCTGATATCGGTGAACATTTAAGCGGTGCTAAGATCAATGGAAATCTTGTCCCACTAACTCAAGAATTGAAAACAGGTGATATTGTTGAAGTTATCACCAATAAGAATTCTGAACCTAATTCTGAATGGCTGAATATCGCTAAAACTGGATTTGCTAAATCTAAGATCAGAAAATATTTGATGAAACAGAACGCTGATTTTGTCAAAGAAAATTCTATCAAAAAAGGCAAACAAGCTCTTGTTGATGTCATGAGAGAGTGTGGAATTAAATCAACTTTAGAACAAGTTGTTGATAAAGCTGTCTTGAATGAATTCAAAGCCAATGAACCTGACGATATCTTTTTGATGTTAGCAGGAAGAACTTTGACTCCGACGATGGTATTAGATACCAGTGATGCTATCAAAAAAGAGAGAACTGAAAAACAATCAGAAGAAGCAATCGCTGATAAGATTCAAGCTAAAAATATCAAAACCAATACTACAGATTCTATTATCTTGCCAAATGGTGATAGCATTATGTCGGTGATGGCAAATTGTTGTTCACCGATTCCTGGCGATGAAATTGTTGGATTTGTCTCCCAAGGACAAGGTGTTAAAATTCACCGTTGTGATTGTCCTAATGTTCATAAAGAAGGTATCAAAGATCGTTTAATCAAGGTTTGTTGGAATAAGAATGCTCCAAAAACAATTCTTTTCCCAGTTGACTTAGATGTTCAATGTCATGACCGCAATAATTTGATGATCGATGTATTAAATTGTATCAACGCTAATTCTGGAAAATGCAATAAGATATCTGCTAAGTTCCATCCTTCAAATAATACTACCACCATTCAAATAACCCTCGTTGTCAGGGATAAAGAAACTTTGTCTCATTTCATCACTAATCTTATGGGCGTCAAAGGTGTCTTTAGAATCGATCGTATAACTCATTAAATTCCCCTTGTGGGAATTTTTTGTTTGTAGTTAAAAAATATGAAAATGCTTTAAAATTTTGTCATTGAATATCGAAATTACAAATTTTGAATTAATTTTATAGTATAATATTATGTATTTTATTATTAGGAGATTGATATGGCTGAACAAATTAAAAAACCTAGAGGTACATTAGACTACTTCAACGATGAAGAAGCTTGCTTAAACGGACTAAGAAAATGTTTGATGCAAGTAGCAAGTATGTACGGATGCAACGAATGCGAACTTCCGATGTTTGAAGAGAATAAACTATTCCATAGAACTACTGGAGAAAGCTCTGATATCGTCACTAAAGAAACGTTTGATCTTGTATCAAGAAGTGATAAAGATTACACCTTAAGACCTGAATTTACAGCCTCTGTCAATAGAGCTGTTGTCGAAAACAAATTTTATAACTCACCAGATATGCCGCTTAGAATTTCATATTTTGGACCAGTTTTCAGATATGAAAGACCACAAGCAGGAAGACTTAGACAATTCAATCAATTCGGTGTCGAATTCCTCGATTCTAAAGTTGATTTAGATTGTGCTCTTGATGCCTTTATGCTCTCTATCCGTTCAGCTGAAAAAGCCTTAGGAAGAGAGGTGATGGTAAAACTCAATTATTTAGGTTCTTATGAATCAAGAGAGAATTATAAGAAACAACTATATAATTATTTCCAACCAAAGATTGAAAATATGTGCGAAGACTGTAAAAGAAGACTTCAAACCAATCCACTTCGTATCCTTGATTGCAAGGTTGAAGAGGACAAAGTCATCGCAGCCGCTGCTCCAAAGATTTCTGATTATTTGACCGATGATGATAAAAAAGAATATCAAACATTATTGAAAGCTCTTGATATGATGAAAGTCGATTATATCATCGACGATGGTCTTGTCAGAGGTCTTGATTATTACACCGGCTTGGTTTGGGAAATCTATGATAAAGCCAATATGAATGTTGGAGCTATCGGCGGAGGCGGTAAGTACGCTAATTTGATGGCTCAAATCGGTGGACCTGACTTTGAAGGAATTGGATTTTCATTAGGTGTTGAAAGATTGCTTTTATCTTTGACTCCTGAAAGAAAAGAAGAATTGATGGAAAAGAAGGGATTAGATTTATTCATCATCGATAATAGAAGAGATGGAAAAGCTCTCGAACTTGCAGATAAAGTTAGAGCTATGAATAAAAAGGTAAATATCTGTTCTTTCACAAGAGGTATGGGTGGTGCTTTCAAAATGGCCGATAGATTGAAAGCTAAAAACGTACTTCTAGTCGATGAAACTATCTTACAACTCAAAAACATGGAAGATAGATCTCAAAGAGAAATCACTGAAGAAGAATTGCTAAAAATATTTTAGAAAGGATGTCTTATTATGTTAAGAACTAATACATGTGGCGAACTCAATGAAAATGACGTTGAAAAAGTAGTTACTTTGTGTGGATGGGTTGATACTGTCAGAAATTTAGGCTCTTTAGTCTTCATCGATTTAAGAGATAAATACGGCATCACTCAACTCAATGTTCCACCATCACTTTATGAAAAGGTCAATGTCAAATCTGAATATGTTATCTCTTGCACTGGTAAAGTTGTCTTGAGAAGTCAACCAAACAAAGAGATGAAAACTGGTATGATCGAAATTCTTGCTGATGACATCCATGTCTATAGCAAAAGTGATACTACTCCATTTGAAATCAAAGATGATACAACAGCTAGTGAAGATACTCGTCTTTTATATCGTTATTTAGATTTAAGAAGACCTGTTATGGTCAAATATTTAGATATCCGTGCAAAATTGAACAAATATGCTCGTGAATATTTAGATAACAACGGCTTTGAGGAAATTTCGACTCCAACTCTCATCCGTTCAACACCAGAAGGAGCTAGAGACTATCTTGTTCCTAGCCGTATTTATCCTGGTAATTTCTACGCTCTTCCTCAATCACCACAACTTTATAAACAACTTTTGATGGTCGCTGGTGTTGATCGTTATTATCAAATCGCTCATTGCTATAGAGATGAAGATCAAAGAGCAGATAGACAACCAGAATTTGAACAGATCGATGTTGAAATGTCATTCTCAACTAGAGAAGATATTTTGAATGTTATCGAAGGACTTGTCAAATATGTCTTCAAGAAAGTCAAGAATGTCGATTTGCCAGATTTCTATCGTATGAAATATAAAGATGCTATCACTTTATACGGCTCTGATAAACCAGATATGAGATTTTCTATGCTCATCAATGATGTTACCGAATCTTTAAAAGATTGCGGATTTAAAGCATATGAAGGAAAGATTATCAAAGCGATAGTCGTCAAAAATCACGCTGATAAAACAACTAGAAAAGAACAAGATAAAGATAATTTGACTGCCAAGAAATATCGTGTCTTCGGTGTTTCTCATCTCAAATTTGAAGGTGGTAAATTAGTCGGTTCTATCGTCAAGAATATCAAAGAAGAGAATTTGAATAAACTCGCCTTGCAACTGTCACTTGAAGAAAATGATTTAGTAATCATCTGCGCTGATGCTAAAGAAAATTATGCCTGTGCAGCTCTTGGTGCTTTGAGAATTGAATACGCCAAAAAACTTGATCTCATCAAGAAAGATGATTATAAGCCATTATTTGTCATCGATTGGCCATTGTTTGAAAAAGAAGAAGATGGTCATTATGAAGCTTTATCAAATCCATTCACCCGTCCAATCGATGAAGATTTACCACTTCTTGATACCAAACCTGAAGATATCCGTTCAACCTCTTATGACACTGTCTTAAACGGTGAAGAATTATCTTCCGGTGCTCTTCGTATTTATGATTCTAAAGTTCAAGAAAAGGTATTTTCAATCTTAGGATTATCAGATGAAGAGATTGAAACAAAATTCGGATTCTTAGTCAAAGCATTCAAATACGGCGTTCCACCAGAAGGTGGCTTTGGTATCGGTGTTGAAAGATTAGCGATGATTTTAGCTGATACTGATAACATCAGAAATATCGTCGCCTTCCCAAAGAACTTGCGCGCCTTTGAACCGATGACTGCTTGCCCAAATAAAGTCAGAGAAGAAGATACTGATATTCTCGGAATTAAAGTCGACACTTCTTTAGCTTGCAAGGATGAAAAAGATGCCTGAGAAAAAAGAAGTTAAAAAAGTGGTGTTAGACGATTCTTACAAACCACTTCCAATAGGCAGTTTAAATTTAAAGAAAGAAGTTGTTGACTTATTAAAAGAAAATGAATTCCAATATTTCAGCGATATTCAGGGAAAAGCTATTCCAAAACTTTTAAAGGGTGAAAATGTCTTAGGATTAGCACTCACTGGCACTGGTAAAACTTTAGCCTACGTTCTTCCAATCATCAATTCTCTTGTCGATGATGGACATGTCCAAGCTGTTGTTTTATCTCCGACTGTCGCACTTTTAGACCAAATAAAATCTGTTTTTGAATTGTTCACCATTCCGATGGGATTTTCCCAGGATTGTGTCAAAATCATCAAATCCAATCGCGATTTTTCTCGCTCTAAACCCGAGATCATTTTGACAACACCATCGATGTATGATACTCTTCGCTCTCATTATCCAATCAATGAACTCAAATATGTCATCATCGATGAAGGCGATATGGTCGCCTTTGATGGTTTCGATGAATTTTTAGGATCTTTAAAAGATGCTAGAGATAAAAAATTGATCTCTTTCTTCTCAGCTTCTTTGAACATTCAAGATATCAAAAGAGTTAAAAAAGCTTTCAATATCACTAATTTGATCGATGTAAGAGAATCTTTGATCACTAATTCTACGGTTTTACATCATCTTGTCAATTATCGTGGTATGAAATTGAATGAAGCCTTATTAACTTTCTTAAAGCTCAATAAAGAGTTGTTTAAGACCATCGTCTTCATTTCCAAAAAGACTGATTTATTCGAATACGATAAATATTTAAAAGAGAATAAAGTACCTCATTTTATGGTCCATGGTGATATGGAAAAAAGAGATATCACTAAGGTGTTGACTGATTTCAATGATTTAGGGCACGGAATATTATTAGCTTCTGATTATGTATCAAGAGGTATTGATATACCAGATATCACTGATATCATCTCAATAGATTTACCAAAAGAACTCGATTATTACTATCACCGTGCTGGTCGTGCCGGTAGATTTGATTGTTTAGGTGATTCTTATGTTTTCTACAACGAAGATGATGAGGATAGCTTGAAGAGAGTTAAAGATTTGATAAGACGCGGAACAAGTTTTGATCAATATATCCTTTCTAAAGATAATCTTCGCAAATCAAAAGGTGTTTATCAATTTAAAAATAAAGGTAAGAAAGATCAAAGCAACGAATTACTTCAAAAGCAAATTCGCCACGCTGTCAATAAAACTAAGAGTAAAAAAGTCAAACCTGGATATAAGAAAAAGGTCTCAAAAGCTGTTGAAAGAGTCAAAGAGAAACATCGTATGAAAGTCGTATTGACCAATATCGCAAGAAGCGGTGGTAATACAAGAGACTTCCATATGGAGAAGAATTATTCCAACAAGAAAAATAAGAAATAAAAATATTAACTATGCTGAATATTAAAACGGCATAGTTTTTTATTTTTAAATGCAGTTCAGGACATTATTTTACAGTTCAAGCCAAAAAGAATTCAAAAGAAAATTCGATGCTATAATTCTAACCGTCGACATAGTAAGCGCTATCATCTTTAAGTGCACAAAGAGGATAGCAATTAAAGGAGAAATTATGGTTAAAAAACGTTTTTGGCTCGGCGTAACTACAACCGCATCTTGCACATTGACCCTTCTTGCAAGTTTGACAACATTAGCTTATGCAAATGCGCCAGCAATCAATGCTGTTTTGAAGATTTCGACTACTAAGGTTGTAAATCCTGGCGATAAAGATTATCCAGGTAATAGCAACTCAAGTAAAAATGTTGATACTCAATATTTCAAGAGTGAATTTGGTGAGTTTACTCAAGAAAATCAAACAAAGATGATCAATGCCACCTTTGATCAAGCTATCAATGAGGAAAAGGAAGGCGCAATTCTTTTATACAACAAAAATAACGCTCTTCCACTTGATAAAACAACAGAAACTGTATCTTGTTTTGGTCGTTCAACTGTCACTCCACTCGGGGCTCATATGGCAGCTGGTACAAGACCACAACCTGGATATTCTGTCAACATTCATCAAGCGATGAAAGCCGAAGGTTTTACAGTAAATGATACCCTTTACAATATTCTTGATACTTATGATAAACCAGGGGTGAGCAAACCAGATAGTCCATTCTCATATGGATGTATTACTTCAGGTACTAGTGATGTTGAAGATGATATTGGAGTTTATACCACTGCTGCTAAAAATTCTTGGGTAGGTGAGGGACATTCAAAAGAAGTTGCCGTCTATTCAATTATGAGAAGCGGTTCTGAAAGTGTTGATATGCCAATGTCAGATCCTAATAATGAAAATAAGTCTTCTCTTTCCCTTCATAAGAAAGAAAAAGCAATTCTTCAAATGTTGAAAGAAGAAAAAGCTGCTGGAAGAATTAAGAAAATCGTCATTCTTTTGAACACCGGAAATCCACTTGAAGTAAATTGGCTTGAGGATTATGATGTTGATGCCTGTATGTTCATCGGTTCTGTCGGTTCTCAAGGTATGAGAGGTGTTGCTAGCATCCTTTCTGGTGCTACAAATCCATCCGGTCATTTAGTTGATACCTATGCCGTCAATAGCCTTTCTGCTCCTGCTTGTGTAAATTCTGGCGACAATACTTCTAAGTATGATAATGTAGATGCTATCAACGCAAAATTGAATGCATCCATTCCAAGCACTGCTAAATATACTGAACAAGCTGAATATATGTCTTTCCAAGCTGAAAGCATTTATATCGGTTATAAGTATTATGAAACTAGATATGAAGATTGTGTTTTAGAAAGAGCTAATGCTAATGGTAGCAATGGTGCTTCTAATGGTGAAACATCTTGGCAATATCAAAAAGAAGTTTCATATCCATTCGGACACGGTTTATCATATACTACCTTTGAACAAAAACTTGATGGTGTCAAATATAACTCTGACAATGATACTTATGATGTTAAAGTCACTGTCAAAAACACCGGCAATGTCAAAGGTAAGAGTGTTGTTCAAATTTATTCTCAAACACCATTTGGTGATTATGAAAAGAAGAATAAAGTTGAAAAAGCCGCGGTCAATTTGGTCGACTTTGGTAAAACCAAAGAATTGGAGCCAAATGAAAGCGAAACCTTGACAATTTCTGTCGATAAATACTTATTAGCATCCTATGATTATAAAGGTGTCAAAGGATATTATCTCAGCGATGGCGATTATTATTTTGCTATCGGTGAAAATGCTCATGATGCTTTGAATAACATCCTTGCAAAGAAAAGATCCGGAATTTCTACCTTAGTTGATTTTGATGGAAAGTCCACCAAAGGTGATGCTTCAAAGACCTATCAATTCCAATTGAGCTTTGATAGTGAATCTTATAAGAAATCATCTGAAGGTGTTATTGTCACCAATCAATTCGATGATTGCGATTTGAATTATTGGAAAGAAGGAGCTGGAACATATCTCTCTCGTACTGATTGGCAAGCTACCTATCCAACTAGTAAGACAACTATCGCTGCTACTGATAAGATGATGTATCAACTCAAAGGTGATTATTATGAGAAACCAGAAAATGCACCTTCTGCTAAAGAGATCATCAAGACCTTAGGTCAAAAACAAGGTATCAGTTTTGTCACAATGAAGGACATAGATTTTGATGACTCAACTCAATGGGATAACTTCCTCCATCAAATGACATTAGACGAGCTTCTTTCTGTCGTTGAATGTTATAACGGACGTGCAGGTGTCGAATCTGTCACTTTACCACAAACCTTCATCGGTGATGGTTGTGATGGTGTTATGAAAGGATGGCCACTCAGCGGTAACGAATATCCATTCGATTATGAAGATACAACTGGAAAATATGGTTCTGGTTTAGTCAAAGGTCAAGAAATTCGTGCTACTAGATATCCAAGTAAAACAATTTTAACTGCTACATTCAATAAGAGTTTATACGAACGCCGTGGTTCTTTGATGGGTGAAGAAGGCTTATGGAGCTGCAATCACAAAGGATTAGTTGAAAACTTCGGTATCGGTACCGATTTACACAGAACTCCATTCGGTGGTAGATCTCTTGAATATTGTTCTGAAGATGCCAATATGACATATCTTTGCACCATTCCAGAGACTATTGCAATTCAAAAGAAAGGTGTTTTAGCCTCACCAAAGCATGTCGCTGGCAATGATCAAGAATTCGAAAGACATGGTGTTTCTCTCTTCTTCAACGAACAAGCCTGGCGTGAAGGATCACTTCGTGCTTGTGAAGGTGCCATCAGAGTCGGAAAAGCTCATTCCTTGATGCAATCATTCAACCGTTTAGGTTGTGTTTGGTCATCATCTTCTAGCGCTTTAAATCGTAAAGTCATCTTAGGAGAATGGGGATTTAAAGGACATTTGGAAACTGATGGTACTGATGGTAAAGCTGATGATTCATACGGATTCATGGGTCACTATGCTACTTGCATCGCTGCTGGTTCTGATACTTTCTGTTTGAATAAAGATGCTGCTGCTCCAGCATTGAAGAAACAAATTGTCGATACTGATGATGGTAATTTATTGAATCTTGTTTTAGAATCAACTAAGAGATATTTCTACGCAATGAGCAGAAGTAATGCAATCAATGGATTGAGTTCTGAATCAAAGGTTTTAAAGATCACTCCATGGTGGCAAACCACTTTGATCACTGTTCTTTCCGTCTTAGGTGTCATTGCAGGTATCGGTGTTGTCATGTATGTCATCACCTTTATCAAAGATAAAAAGGCAGGTAAATAATCATGAAATTATTACCAGATTTTAAAACTAAATCAGTCGGTTATTATTTTGTCTTAGCCACTGCAGTGATTTCTTTAGTCACATTCGTTATGTATCTCATCTTCGGAATTGCCTCTACTACCTTTAAAGTCAGCATCTTCTTATTCTTCCTTTTTGCTTTCTTAAGTGCTGCTGTTGCTGTTTTCTATGAAGGTGTTCTCACCGATATTCTTGTTTTAGTTAGCGGATTGCTTTTGACTTTTGGATTAGGATTTTTGATCAACAATTCTGTTGGTGATTTCACTGAAATGGTCACCCCAGTTGGTATGTACGGAAATGCTGCCAATATGCCGATGAGAATAGCTATCGCTGTTGTCTCCTTGATTGGTATCGTTTTAGATATTATCGCAAGTTATAAAACCAGAATAAAAGAGAATTAACAAGTTAGATTTAAAAAGACAGGTTGGTTTCAACCTGTCTTTTTTTTATTCATCTTGAATCGGTATAAGAATATCTACAGAGAAACGATTCTCGTTTTTTGAAAATTTGACGATTCCATTGTATTTTTTTACAAGATATTCGATGCTTTTAGTTCCAAAGCCGTGAATCGATTCATCTTGACTTGTCTTTGGAAGCCCATTATCAAAGGTGACATCAAGTGAGGAAACATTATCTTCATGGATGTAGACTTGATTAGCTTTTTTTATGATTGATAAAGAAATCGTTCTTTTATCTTTATCTTTTTCCTTTAAACAAGCGTTGAAAGCATTTTTTAGAATGTTACCGAAAAGCGAATATATTTCAGTGTCTTGGAAGAAATTCAATAAAGCACCATCGGCTGAATATGTGAAATATATCTTATGAGAATTGAAGGCACTTTTCATTTCGGTGATGGTGATATCTAAAGCTCGGCAACCAGTCTTTATAGTACCATCATAATTGTCAACTGTTTCTTGTAAATCATTGATGTAATTAGTGATTTCTTCATTTTGACTTGTCTTCAGCAATTTTAAGGTATGCTTTAAATCATGGCATTTGATGTTCAACAAATCGATGTTGTGTTTTGAAATTTTGTACTGTTCTTTGGATTCATTGAGCAATTTTTTATAGAGAATATTTTCTTCATCCATCTCTTTTTCTTTGAAAAATTGAAATTGCAAGAATAAAGACAAAATTGAACAAAGAATACCATAGATTGAAATTATCGGATTATTTGACATTTTGTATTGATAGAGAAATAATCCCAACATTTCGTTGATCAAAATAACGACAAATAATAGCGGAAATAATTTTATATTATTGATGTAGAGATTTTGTTTCTTTTTAAATCTCAAAGCGAAAATAGCAAATAAAATAGCATAACAGATAGCAAAAACTAAATAATATCGATAATCGTATTTTTCATGATTGTATTCTGAAGGTGCAAAATAGATAAGAAGGATGTATATATTTTGAGCGAATACTCTGACAAAAAAAGCAGCTAAAGAACAAAACAACACTGCTTTAGGATTTTTAAAGCATATCATCATAATCAAAATTGAACCAGCAAATGTCAAAATAAAACGTATTGGAATAATATTGAATAAGGCATAAAAAGGTAAATCAAAGGTAGTACCGACAAAAAGGATAACTAAAGGTATGAGTCTAAAATAAAAATAACTTCTTTTCTCAAGAGAAGAACAAAACATCAATTCACTGATGATGATTTGAAGGCTAAAACTTGAGATGATTGATAAAAATATACTCATGATTTTCAACCGTTTTCTTCACTCAAATATTTGAGAAATGCATCCAAGAATACTTTTTGTTGACCACGAGAAATCGGTAAATTATCTTCGCCGACTAAAACAGTAGTTTTATTTATCTTTTTGACATGAGCTAAATTGACAAGACATCCTCTATTGCAACGAGCAAAGCCGCTGGAAATGAAATTGTCTTCCTCATCAGCTAATTTCTTTCTAACTTGGTAATTTCCATACAAAGTATGATAGGTCATCGTATGTCCGATGACTTCTAAATAAAGAATATCATTATTTTGAATTCTCATGATATTACCACCTTTTAATGAGATAGTCTTTTGTCCTGAGATTTTTTTAACTTGCTTTCTTAAACATTTATCCATGATCTCTTTAAGTCTTTGATAATTCAAAGGTTTCAAAAGATAGCCAAGGGCATTGACTTGATATCCTTGAATAGCATATTGTTCAAGGTTGGTGACGAAAATGATCATAACTTCTTTGTCATAGGTGTAAATTTTCTTGGCCGCTTCCATGCCATTGATATATGGCATATCTATATCAAAAAATATGATGTCATAAAGTGATTTACACTCATCGAGTATTTCCATACAATTTTCTTTTCTAATCACTTTAAAAACTTCTTTACCATTCAATTCTTCTTCGTATTTTTCTAGCAAATCCATAAGTGTCTTTGCATCATTATCATCATCTTCAAAAATGCCTATTTTAACCATTTTAATTATTCCTATAAATGTCTATAATCTTTAAAATTATTCAATTGAAAATAAATATTTTCTATAAAGTTGTTCTGTCTTTTCTTTTCCAATTTTTTTATTGAACATATCAGTTGAAATTCCACCTTTTATCAAAAGATTATCAACATAAAAAGCGTTCAATTTATTTTTGCAATCACTATCGATAAGGTTAGATTCTTCAATTATTTTAAAGAACTCTTTGAATAAATCTTTTATTAGGATATCGAAGGTGTTAGACCCCTTTGAGAACACACTGAAGCTCTCTTTCAATTTGATATCATCAGACCAAGCTGGTTTAAGATTATATTTTTTATAATTTAAAAATTCTAATTTGATCTTTTCAAATTCAGGATAATCTTCTTTCTTTTGTCTTGTATCATAAAGTTCTAATATGCAGATATCTTTTTTGCCTGCTTTGATGCGATCATAACTGAAGATTGGAATATCTTTTTTAGTTGATATGATGACAACTGTTGTCATTTTCATCAATCCAAAAAGTGCTTTTCCTTTCATGTAAGAAACTTTAAAAAGAGAATCAGCATCATAACAAGAAAGATTAAAAGTTATAGGTCCGACTTTCATCTTTTTGAACTCGCCGACATCAATTTCTTTCAATTTGTAATTTTCTTTTATCAACTCAATAATTTTATCATTCATACATTTTTCCCTTTTTTTAATTAAGATTAAAAATTATCTATAAACTCAAACAATTTTTTTACTGCCACTTCTTTAGTGAAAGTGCCAATCGGTTGCCCCTTTGAAAAAAGAAGATAGACATCTTTCTTTCCACTTCCAGCAATTCCATAATCAGCATCTTTTGCTTC
>CAVEQA010000021.1:6625-19090 GCA_963617725.1 Paludibacteraceae bacterium | reverse complement strand
ATCCCTACCATTTTTTGCTCTTTTTTTATCATTGCCATAAAGACAAAAAGCAATCAAAGACATCAATAAAATCAAACCTAAATAAATAAAAAATATTAATTTTTGTGTAGTCATATTTTCTCCTCGGCAAATAGAGTAACATATTTTAGGATTTCAATAAAGTTTTATTATACGTGAATGTAATAGTTTTAAATATTATTGTTCTAAGTTGATGATACAATCCAATGAATTTAACTTTTTTGTTCGCTTAAATTAGTATGATTTCAAACTCTTTGTAGATAATATTGAAAGTCATTCAGTTATAAACTGAGTATGTAATTAAATAATATTCAATAGAATTAGTGCTTACGTTGCAGTTGCACACTTCAACTTTTATGTGTTCATTTTATCAAAATATTACTTATATATTTGATCAATCGTGATTGAATTTGATTATTTTTCTTTGTATTATATATAAAAAGAGGTTAATGAATATGGATAAAAAAATAGATTCAAAAAATATGTTTACTAGTGAAAGATTTAAATTGATATCTAATTATTTGAAAGAACATAATCGTGCCACAGTTGATGAGCTTGCTCAGAATCTATATGTCTCGACTGCGACTGTTAGAAGAGATTTGACTGAAATGCAGAAGATGGGTATGATTCAAAGAACTCATGGCGGTGCTATTTTCTTAGATTCTTCAGATGAAGTTAATATCTTTGTTCGTATTGAAAAGAACGCTAATGATAAAGAAAAAACTGCTTCAATAGCTATTGATAAAATACCAAATTTTTCCTGTGTATTTATAGATAATTCATCGACTTGCTTGGCTCTTGCTGAAAGAATGGATTTCCAACATAAAACGGTCATCACAAATGGCCTTCAGCTCGCTATGAAATTAGCTAATAAGAAGGATGTTAAAGTTATCTTTTTAGGCGGAGTTATTCAATATTCAACTTTTAGTACCGATGGTTCTTTAACGATAAATATGCTTGATAAGTTCCATATGGATTTGATGCTTTCTTCCTGTGCTGCGATACGAGGTGATGGAACTTATGAACCAAGCATTGAAACAATGCAAATAAAAAGCGAAGCATTAAAGAGAAGTGATAAAAGAATTCTTCTTGTTGATAAAAACAAATTTGCAAATTCATATCCGTATCGTACCTGTAAATTAGAAGATTATGATGCTATATATACTAATGCTGATGATAAAGTCATTGAGAACTTAGTTAATTGCGATATCAAGATTTTCAACAAATGATTTTGCGAATAAGACTTTGATTATCAAATTCTAAGGTTTGTAATATATTTATTGTATCTGAAGTTTAATAGCTTTATTGGAAACAAAATGTAAACGCATTTATCTGATATTAGATATATGCGCTTTTTTGATGCAATTTGATTGTTTATGATTATATGTTTTCAAAATTGAGTAATTTTATGCTTAAAAATCTATTTTTTAATCAATTTGCTTGAAAATGTGCAAATTTAAAGTTGTAATGATAAAATAGGTTCATAAGTTTGTTAGCGGTTTCAAATGTGTCATTGAAATCCCTTACTTACTGGATTAGACGAGAAGAAAAAATGAGTTTATAAAAGGGGGAAAACTTATGAAACTCAAAAAAACACGCAATTCCTTAATCGGTCTTACTGCACTTTTTGGAACTGTATTTGCGATCACAACAGTCGGTTATCAAATTGCAGATGCTAATCGTGCTACAATTGACAGCGCCTTAGGTACATCTAGCAATAAAACATTAGCTAGCACTGCTGAAAATCGCTACAAGTCCAAATATTCATCTTTAGATGAAGTTAAAAAGGCTGCCAAAGATATTGCAATTGAACAAGGTGAAGAAGGGACTGTCATCATGAAGAATGACAATGACGTTCTTCCACTTGCTACAAAGAAAGTCGCACTTTTCGGTGGAGCTTCTTATATGCCATATCAAGGCAACAGCGATTTAAAAGCTGGTAACAGTGATGCTGTTGATTTAGTTGGTGCTTTGACTAATGCTGGAATTGAAGTCAATTCTACAATGAAAGCTATCTATGATGAAATCATCTCAGATAAGACTGAAACCGCAGGGCAATGGGGTGGAAAGACTACTACTTATAATAAATTGTATAAAACTGCTGCTGGTGATATGACTCCATATCAAATCAATGAAGTCAATCCAAATGATTATGGTAAACAGGGTTATGGAAATAATGCCAACTGGAAAAATAGCATCGATAAAAATACTACTATCGGTATTGTCACTTTAGCTCGTGGTGTCGGTGAAGGCAGCTCTTATTTACCTGGTATCAGCAGAAATACTAAGGGAGAACTTGTTGAGAGAGATCCACTTGCCCTTTCTGATGATGAACTTGATTTGATCGATGCTGCAAAAGAAACCTGCAGCAAAGTTATCGTTTTACTTAACACTGGTAATACAATGGAAATCAGTGAGATTGCTAAGGGCGGTGCTCATGAAGTTGATGGTATTTGTTATATCGGTATTCCAAATGATTATCAATTCACAGGTATTGTCAATGTTTTAACCGGAAAGGTTAATGCAACCGGTGCTTTACCAGATACCTATGTTAAAGATAATGATTCTCTTCCAGCTATGCAAAATTATGGAGGCAATTTAACTGCTATCAGTGAAAAGACTTATCCAGATGCAAATGATAGAGCTAAATTACAAAAAGTTTATGATAAGTATGATGGTGGTTTATTTGCTGATGCTGAATTAACTAGATCAACAAATACTCCTGATTCTCGTTATCCAAAAGAAGAACTTTTTGAAAGTAGTGCTGAATCTTCTTCCTTCGGTGGTGGTAGCAGTAACTATAATACCAATCATTTCATCGTCGAAGCTGAAGGCATTTATGTCGGTTATAAGTATTATGAAACTCGTTATACCGATGCTAAGAATGCAACTGGAAATGCAAATAGTACCAAAGGTTCCACTACTGGAAGTGCTTGGAATTATGATGATGAAGTAATCTATCCATTCGGATATGGTCTTTCTTATTTAGATTATTCACAAACTATCAAGAGTGTCAATGTTGATAAGACTGAAAACGGCAATGTCACTGCTGTTATCGAAGTTAAAAATAATTCTGATAAGGATGGAAAATTCTTAGCTTCCTTATATACACAAGCTCCATATACTGCTTATGATAAAAAAGCTCTTGTTGAGAAATCTGCTGTCAACTTCTTAACTTCTGGCAAAGTCGAAGTTAAGGCTGGAAAGACTGAAGAAGTCACTTTGACAATTCCAACTAAATATTTAGCTTCTTATGACTATACAACAGCTAAAACTTATATCTTAGATGAAGGTGATTATCTTTTCACTGCTGCAAACGGATCTCATGAAGCTGCTAATAATTTCTTAGCTGCTAATGGAAATACTGTATCTGGAACTACTGCTGGCAAAGTTGAAAAGTGGAATTTAGCAGCATTTGATCAAACAACATTTGCAAAAAGCAATGGAACTGCTGTCACTAATGTTGCTGATGATGCAGATATGAATTATTGGCTCCCAGGTTCTGTCACTTATCTTTCAAGAAGTGATTGGGATAAAACTTATCCAAAGAATTATTTACAAGAAACATTTAAGCTTGCAGATTCTTCTAAGAAAGATGCTTGGATCAAAGCTTTGAGAGGCCAAATTTACGATATCACTGAAACAACTGAAGTTGTTGAAAATATCGATGGAAAAGATGATGGTTACAAATTCAATTTTGAACAATTAACAGAAGCTGTTATTTCAGATATCAACAATGAATATTGGGATAAACTTGTCAATGAGATTTCTGTCAATGAAGCAGTTGGTGCTGTTCTTCACGGTGGTAGCCAAACAGACTCTCTCAATAACATCGAAAACCCTGTTGTCAATCAACATGAAGGTGTCAACGGAACTACTGGTAGCATAAGCGGCGATGATAATTCTCATTTCAATATTTCATCTCAAACAATGCTTGCTGCTACTTTCAATCCTGAATTAGCTCTCAAGTGGGGTCATTTCTTAGGCGATTATTCTGTCAATTGGTTGACTAATGAAAAATCTAATTCCTATACTGCTTGGGGTACTGGTCTCACTTTGAGAAGAACTCCATACAATGGACGTAACTATGAATACATTTCTGAAGATCCAATGTTAACTAATCGTATGGGCTATGGAATCCTCAAAGGTAGTGTTGAAGAAGGCTTCTTATGCGGTCCAAAACATATGGGCTTCAACGATCAAGAACACAATCGTGGTGGTGTTGGTGTTTATATCAACGAACAAAAGTTGAGAGAAACTGACTTACGTGGATTTGAAGGCGGATTAAATGAAGGTGGCGGTCTTGCTGTTATGATCGCTTTCAATAGACTTGGTCCGACTAATGCTGCTCATTCTTCTGCTATGATCAAACAGATTTTAAGAGGTGAATGGGGATTCAAAGGTCTCGTTTCTACCGATATGATGAACAACAAATATTATTTCGATGGTGCAAGTATGGTTGCTGCTGGTATCACTCAAGTTGCAGATTTCGCTGGTAATAACTCTTATATTTCTAAGACTAATAACCCTACTGAAGGTGATTCTAACTGGTCCTATATCACTGTTGAAAAAGCAAGCAAAGATGCTAAATTTGTCAAGATGGCAAGAGAAAACTTAAAGTATCAACTTTATGCCTTTGCTCATACTCCACTTTATAATACTGCTAAGACAGTTACTGTCACTCCATGGTGGGATGCAACTATCAAGTCCTTATCAATCGCTTCTGGCATTTTGATGGGTCTTGCAGCTTGCGGATATGTCGTCATGAACTTCATGTTCAGAAAGGATAACTAATCAGATGAATTTATTTAAAAAATTGACTGTTTCAACTTATATTAGTCTCATCTCTTTTGTTGTCGGTTTAGTCGGTTTTATCTTCTATTTTGTCACTTTAAAAACTGCTGGTTATTTCGTTGATAAAGGCGTCACTGCTACAGTTATTTTTACAATCTTAGGACTTCTTATCTGTTTAGGCACTATCGCTCTTCGTCTTGTTGATTTAAAGGTTGAGGGAGTTGTCAAGTTTGTCATCGATAATGTCTCTGCTCTTTTATCAGCTGTTGTCAGTATTTTCTTCGCTTTAGCCGCTATGTTCTATATCTCTCCTAAACTTGAAGGTATTGCATTCATCTATTTCTCCAACGCTGATGTTTTAGCTACAATTCAAACTCCTGAAAACTTAGCTTCTTCTAAGCTTGCAATTGCAACTTGCGTCATTCTTCTTGTCGCTGCTGTTATTCAAGTTGTCAGTTGTTTCTTCTCATTCAAAAAAGAAGATAGTTCAAAAACAACTGTTGAGACTGTAGCATAATCATTCAATTTGATTGATTTTATTCCAGTCGGTGGTTACGATACTACCGACTGGTTTTTTCTCTAAGGAGGTAAATATGATTAGCATAAAAACTATTTTAATAGATGGCAATGATAAAAATATTGTCACTGATAATCCAAAACCAATCTTTTCTTTTATTCTTGAAAGTTCAGATAATGATGAAAATTTAAAAAATAGTAAGCTCAGTTTGAATAATGGCTGGAGCAAAGATAATTGTGATCCAAGACAAACGATTTATGATGGTGCTGCTTTAAAGCCATTATGTAAATATCTTCTTACTTTAGAAGTTGAAGATTCAAATGGCAATATTGTCAAGAAAGAACTTGAATTTTCAACTGGAAGATTATCTCTTCCTTTTGAAGCTAGATGGATTACTGATGCTTCATATGAATTTGTTGAAAAAGGTGTCTCACCAAAGGTGATGACTTTTAGAAGAAAATTTAAAACAAATAAAAAAATCAAAAAAGCCTTCATTGAATCAACTGCATTAGGTGTTTATAAAATCACTTTAAATGGTAATAAAATTGGAGATACATATTTAGCACCTGGCTTCACTTCTTATACTAGCAACTTACAATATCAAACATATGATGTTACAGAAAACATCAAAGATGATAACTGTTTGATCATCGATGTTGCTGGTGGTTGGTGTGTCGGTAGTTTTGTCTTTACTAGGGTTAATCGTCATTATGCAAATAGACAAGCATTGCTTTTAGAACTTCATATCATTTATGAAGATGGAAGCAGTGAACTTATCAAAAGTGATGAATCCTTTGAAGTCTCATTGAATGGAAATTATAAACTTGCTGATTTATATGATGGCGAAACTTATGATGCTACAGTTGATCTAGGTAACATTGATTTTCATAAAGCAAGTTTTGAAAATGTATCGATTAAACCTCAAATCTCAGCTGATTATTCTTCTCCTATCAAAAAGATAAAGGAATTAAAACCTGTTTTCATAAAATCAGTTGATGGTCTTGATTATTATGATTTCATGCAAAATTTTGCTGGTGTTGTCACTCTTAAAATCAAAAATGCTAAAAAGGGAGATAAGATAGTCATTCATCATGCTGAGGTTTTAAATGAAGATGGAACTTTAAATCTATCACTTTTAAGAACTGCAAAAGCGACCTTGACATATATTTGTAAAGGCGGAGAACAAACTTATGTTCCTGAATTCACATATATGGGATTCAGATACATTACTATTGAAGGCATAAATAAAGATGATGTTGAAATTACCGCATATCTTCTTTCAAGTGCGGATAAACCATTAGGTAGTTTTGAATGTTCGAATCCTCTTCTCAATGGCCTTAATAAAAATATTCAATACTCCGCTCTTTCCAATTTGATGGACATTCCAACTGATTGTCCGCAAAGAGATGAAAGAATGGGATGGACTGGTGATATTTCTATTTTTGCTCCGACTGCTTCTTATCTTTTCTATATGGATAGATTTTTAAGAAAATGGTTGAAAGATGTAAAAACTGAACAATTAAAAACTGGTGGTATTCCTAATACTGTACCGATTCACGGATATAAGTTCCCTGCTACTATGCCAAAGATGGCAGTTGATTTTTGGGGTGATTGTGTTTTGAATGTTCCTTATGCTATTTATCAAGCATATGGAGATAAAGACATCTTAGTTGAGATGTATGATTCGATGAAAAAGTATGTTGAAGCATGTAGATTTTGGGCTAACATTTGGGGTGTTGGTAAGTATAGATATATTTGGCATACTCCTAGCATGTTACATTTTGGTGATTGGGTATCTCCAGATGTCGATAAAATGTCAACTTGGCAAAAGAGAAGCAAGTTTACAGCTACTGCTTCTCTTGCTCATTGTTCATATCTTTTAAGTGAAATTGCAAAGATTTTAAGCAAAGAAGATGACTACAAAGAATATCATAATTTATATCTCAAAGTCAGCGATGCTTATCAATCAATATTGATGAAAAAGGATGGAAAATTAAAAGGGAATGAATTCCAAACCGGTTATGTTTTACCTTTAGCATTTGATATGTTAGATGAAAAGACTAAAAAGTTAGCTCTTGAACATTTGGTCGATTTGATCAAGAAAAACAATTATTGTATCGGTACAGGATTCCCTGGAACTCCATATATTTTATTCGTTCTTGCAGATAATGGTTATCAAGATGTAGCATATAAGATGCTTTTAAATAATTCTAAGCCATCTTGGTTATATAATGTTACTATTGGTGGTACTACTATCTGGGAAAAATTCGATGGTATGAATCCGGATGGTACTGCTAAGAAGTCTACTGATGGCACTGATAATATGATCTCATTCAATCACTATGCTTCTGGTTCTGTCGGTGAATTTTTATATACGAGAATCGCCGGTCTTAGAATTTTAGAAGCTGGGTATAAGAAATTTGAAGTGAAACCTGTTCTCGGTGGAGAACTCACTTATTGTAAGGCTTCTACTATAACTCCATATGGTGAGGTTAAGATCAATTGGAAGATTGAGAAAAATATCTTTGAAATCACTGTTTCTGTACCATTTTTGACTACTTGTCATTTAGTATTACCAAATGGTGAAGAAAAAGAACTAAAATATGGTATTCACACTGAGAAAATATCTCTTTGATTCAATCAAAGACAAAATAATGACAAAATAAGGCAAAATATGTAACCCCTTTACTAGTTTTGTTATAATTTGTAAGATAAAGGAGATTTGTACGATGTTTTTTAATGATAATTGGTTGTTTTATAAAGAAGGAAATGAATCGAATAAACAAATAGTTAATCTTCCTCATGATGCTATGCTATCAGAAAAAAGAGATATCAATAATCCTGGTGGTGCTAATATCTCATATTTTGCTGGTGGCAAATATTATTATGAAAAAGATTTTGATTTGAACATCGAAGAAGGTGGAAAGGTTTATTTCGAATTTGAAGGTGTCTATATGTGGCCAAGAATTTATCTCAATGGTAAAGAGGCTTGCTATAGACCATACGGATATACCGATTTCATTTTCGATGCTACTGATTTTGTTCATAATGGTCAAAATCATATTATGGTAGTTGCAGATAATTCTAGTCAACCGAATTCTAGATGGTATACAGGTTCTGGCATTTATCGTCCAGTTCACTTATATGTCCTTCCAAAAAATCATATTTGCCCGAGAAGCTTTAAGATCAAGACAATTGATTACAATAGAGGTTTGATTGAATTAAAAGCCAATTTTTCAAATAAATGCTCGGCGATTGTTCAAATCTTTGATGACACTGATAAATGTGTATTCACTAAAACTTTTGTTGAAGTCAGTTCTTTAGATGAAAATATCGAAATACCTGATTTCAAATTGTGGAGTGTTGATAATCCCCATCTTTACAAAGCTAGTATCAGATTAGAAAAAGATGAAGCTTGTGAAAAATTCGGTATCAGACAAATCGAATTGAGCAAAGAAAAAGGTCTTCTTTTGAATGGTAAAAGAGAAATTCTTTATGGTGCTTGTATTCACCATGATAACGGTCTTTTAGGTGCTGTATGTGATCCTTTTGCCGAAGAAAGAAGAGTTAGAATTATGAAGAAAGCTGGATATAATGCTATCCGTTCTGCTCATAATCCAATTTCTAAAGCGATGCTAGAAGCTTGCGATAAATTAGGTATGCTCATCATGGATGAATATGCTGACTGCTGGTATATTCATAAGACTATGTATGATTATGCTTCTTTCGCCCTTGACTGGTATCAACAAGATTTGAAGGATATGGTTGATAAGGATTATAATCACCCATCTGTCATTATGTATTCTGAAGGTAATGAAGTTGCTGAAACGAGTCAAGATAAAGGTATTGATTTTGTCGACAAGATGACAAAATACCTTCATTCTTTAGATGATACAAGACCATGTTCTTGTGGTGTCAATATATTTTTCAACGCCTTATTCTCTTGGGGATTTGGTGTTTATTCTGATGACAAAGCTAAAAAAGAAGCTGAGAAGAAACCTACTGAAAAGAAAAAGAAAAAAACTGTTGGATCTGAATTTTTCAATAATTTAGCAGGTATTTTTGGCGCTGGTTTTATGAAATTTGGTGCCACCCTTCCTCAATCTGATAGAAAGACAAGAGGTGCCTTTGCTAAGCTTGATGTTGCTGGATATAATTACGGCATTAATCGTTATAAGCATGATTTGAAAAAATATCCAAATCGTTTTATCTTAGGTAGTGAAACATTCTGTGCTGATTCTGGTAAATTTTATGAACTTGCTCAAAAGAATCCTCGTTTGATTGGTGACTTTGTATGGGCCGGCTGGGATTATATCGGCGAAGCTGGTATCGGAAGCTGGGTAGCTGCTGAAAATAGAGATATCTATGATGATAAAGCTGGTTGGTTATTAGCAGGTAGTGGTCGTATCGATATCCTTGGTAATGAATGTGCAGAGATGAAGTATACAAGAACTGCCTT
Source organism: Paludibacteraceae bacterium (assembly GCA_963617725.1). Taxonomy (GTDB): domain Bacteria; phylum Bacillota_I; class Bacilli_A; order RFN20; family CAG-288; genus Enterosoma. The sequence goes on along the minus strand of CAVEQA010000021.1, from coordinate 9,302 downwards.
CCGCCAAGAAGTCATCTCTTTGGCTTGTATCTCTCCAAGGGACTACGAACTTGGTCATTCACCATCCAGTTGGAAATTGTCTTGGGCTCATTATTGTTATTATTTCCCGGGTTATGAAGGAAAGAATACTGAAGTTGAAGTTTATTCTCAAGCTCATCAAGTCAAATTATTCCTGAACGATAAACTCATCGGCTCAAGAAAGAAAGGCAATAATCCAAATGGATTATATTCTTTCAAAATCAAATATGTTCCAGGTGTTTTAAAGGCTATCGCTTATGATGAAGAAGGCAAAGAAATCGGCAATTGTTTATTAGCATCTGCAGGTGAAGATACTGAATTCAGAGCACTTCCTGAAAATGCAAGCTTAAATTATAATACTGATTTAGCTTATATTCGTCTTTGGTTCACCGATAAAGATGGTGTTGTCAAACGTTTGAACAATGATGAAATTGAAATAGTTGATATCAAGAACGGTAAATTATTAGGCCTTGGTAACGCATGTCCATATTACAAAGGTTCCTATCTTGATAAGAAGACAACTTCTTATTATGGAAAGGCTTTAGCAATCGTTAAACCAGATCCAGTTGAGGGAATTCTTGAATTCACTGCTAGAAGTAAATACGGCGATGCCACTTGTAAGATAAAAATTGTGAATAAAGAGAAAAAAACTGATTCACATATTTAAAAATTTGATATATTAAAAATATGATCATGTTATTTAAAGAACTTCTTCTCATCACTTTCTATGTTTTATCTATAGCTCTAATTCCATGCATCGTATTTTTAAAACACGGATATTTGTTTGCTTTTGGTTTTATCCCTACAATTTTAATGTTAGTCGTTTTCTCCTTTTTGAAGGAAACGACTTTTTTAGAATTCATAGTTGAAGTTTTGATCCTAGGTTTTATCTTTTTAATTTTGTATTCAATCAAGAGGAGAATTAAATCAGATGACTTTTAACTCTCTTGCTTATCTTGTTTTTTTACCGGTAGTCGTCTGTCTTTATTTTTGCTTACCAAATAAAATAAGGCCATATTTTTTATTGATTGCCTCATATTTTTTCTATGCTTGCAATAATGTATGGCTTTCTTTTTTGATATTATTTTCAACATTATTAACCTATCTTTGCGCTTTAGGAATCGAGAAAAGCCAAAATAAGAAAATTAAAAAGTTTTATTTGATTCTTTCAACTAGTGTTTCATTAGGATTACTTTTTACTTTTAAATATTTAAATTTTATTGGACAATCTTTATTTAACTTTATCAAGTTGTTCAATACTAATATTTCATATAAATCTATTGATATCATTCTTCCTGTTGGCATTTCATTTTTTACTTTTCAAACACTCAGTTATGTTGTTGATGTTTATAGAGAAGACTATAAACCAGTCAAAAATTTCTTTCATTATGCTTTGTTTGTCTCCTTTTTTCCTCAATTAGTCGCCGGTCCGATTGAAAGAATTGATCATCTTCTTCCTCAATTATTAGAAGATAAAAAATTCAAAGTTGATAATATCATCAAAGCTAGTCGATATTTGATTGTTGGATATGTAAAAAAGATTGTGATTGCAGATATGTTATCTATCTTTGTTGATAATGTATACTCTAATTTAAATATCTCTTCAGGTAGTTCTATTATTCTTGCTACTTTATTTTTCTACGGACAAATATATTGTGATTTTTCGGGATATTGTGATATCGCTAAAGGTAGTGCTTATCTATTTGGATTTGAACTTATGGAAAATTTTGATAGACCTTACTTATCATCATCAATGTCTGAATTTTATCGCAGATGGCATATTTCTTTAGGCAGTTGGTTTAGAGATTATCTCTATATTCCTCTAGGCGGAAATAGAAAAGGAAAAATTAGACAAATATTTAATGTCTTACTTGTCTTTTTCTTCTCTGGACTTTGGCATGGTGCTAATTGGACATATGTTCTTTGGGGATTGTATTGCGGTTTGTTTGTGATTTTAGAAAGTTTGTTTAAATTTAAAAATAGGAAGAAATTTGTTTATATTCCTTTGACATTTGTGATTGTTTTATTCTCATGGATTTTCTTTAGATGTCAAAGTATTTCTGATATCGGAATTTGTTTCAATAGAATCTTTACCAGTTTTATTTCTGGTACAAATAATTCTATTTATGATGATAAGGTTTTATTAGTATTTACTGCTTTGGCTTTCCTTTTAATTCCTTTCATCGATAAATTACCTTCCTTGAATTTTAAAGAAGATAAAGTTAACGATTCTATTTCTTTATTATCTATTTATTCATTATTCATCATTTTGATAGTTGTGACTTCGTTCTATCTCAATCAAACAGGTAAACAAGGCGGATTCATTTATTTCCAATTTTAAGTATGAAAAATAAAAAAATAATCATTTCTTTTCTCATCGCTTCTACTATTTTAATCGCTTCAGTTCCTGCGATATATTTTTCATATGCATTTATATGTCCGAGTCAATTTGATGAGACATATGTCGGTGAATTGCCTTATAAAATAAAAAGATTGAAAGAACATAAAGATGATAAGAAAATTGTTATCATCGGCGGATCTAGTGTTCCTTTTTCTATTCGTTCACAATTGATGGAAGAAAATCTAGAGGGTTATTCTGTCATTGATTTTGGATTATATGCCTCTTTAGGTACTAAATGTATGTTAGATTTTGCTCTTC
>CAVEQA010000021.1:0-6615 GCA_963617725.1 Paludibacteraceae bacterium | reverse complement strand
GACGATGTCTTTATATTTTAATCCACTTTTAACATGGGAAGCAATTGATGGAAATTATAATCTTTTTTATGAAATTTCTAATGATAACAAAATGGAAATGATTTCTTCAATTCCTAGTTTTTCTAAAGAAAAATATAAATACCATAAAAAAGGTGAAAAACCAAAGACAGATGATATTTATATGCGAAGTTCATTTGATAAATACGGAGATATTTCATCTTCTCTTTCAGCTAATAATACGATGAATGACTTATATGATAAAACTTCAATGATCACCTTAAGTGAATCGTTAATCGATTCTGATTTTATAAATTATATCAACGATTATTCTTTTAAAGTTAATAAAAAGTATGCGAAGATGTATTACCATTTTGCTCCGATGAACAATCTTGCTATCACTCAAGAATTTGATATTGATGAGTTTTATAATTTATTAGATTCTAAAATTAAATTTAATATTCTCGGTAATCCACATGATTCAGTTATGAATGAATTATGGTTTTATGATACTAATTTTCATCTCAATAATGCAGGTGCAATTTTGAATACTTCAAATCTGATTAAAGAGATAAAATTAGAACTTGAAGATACTTCAAAAACTGAGATTGAAATTCCTGATATGCCAGAGCCATCTAAAAGAGATTTTGTCTACCAAGATGATTCTGATAGCGAATATTTCAATATCGAAGAAAAAGAGAATTATTGTATTATCAATTCATTGAAAGATCCTAATATCGAAAAAGATTCTTTAGTGATTCCATCAACCTATAATGGCAAACCAATTCGTCAATTCAAACAAGAAGTATTTAAAGATGCAAAGGTTAAACGCATCACTATTCAAGATAATATCACTGAATTATATGATGGATGTTTCTATGATATAAAAGAGGTGATTCTGACTAATGAATCACCTTCTAAAATTAAAATTGGATACAATCTATTTGAATCTTCTAATACTAAAATTTATGTCAAGGATAGTGCTTTGAGCAAATATAAAACTAATTATACATGGTCGTATTATTCAAGTTACATTTATAGTGTAAATGACCTTAATAGTTGAGATAATCTTTCAAATCTTCGATGATCTGTTTTGTTCTTTTTATCGCACCATCGCTTGTTAAGTGATCGTCAATCAAGTAGAAGTCTTTGGCTTTATAAAAGTAGTTTTCCATATTTGAAATGACGGGAATTTTAATTTTCTGTAGAATGAGTTGTTCTAATATCTGTCTATTTTCAACAGTTGATTCTTTTGTTAAAGAATCGATATTTCTCGGTGCATAGGTGAAGAGAATTTCGATATTTTTAGTTGTATAATTTTTATAAAAATTGTTGTAAGAATCAAAAACTTCATCTGTAAATCTTTCAATTGTATAATCGATCTCCGGTTGAAAAATCCTTCCTTCTTCGACCTCACCATATCTCTCTAAAGAAAAATCCATGTATTGATTATAAATTTTATAAGAATATATATTTCCATCATCATCGTAAAATTGTGGAGATTGGGAATATAGATTTGTAGACATTGATTTTTTCTCCTGAGCGTAAGATGAAAAAGCATTGAAAACATCAGTGTAATTTTGAATGTTGATATAGGTGAATAGTTGATAATCTGCTTCTACCATTCTAAAGAAGACATTGTTCATTCTTTTGTCGGTGAAGAACTGAAAATCAAAAGCGTTGTAATCATATTCAGGAGATACTAATAGAACATCTTCATCTTGTAAATAATGTTCGATGATTTCTAATTGTGTTGATTGATTTGTATAAGCAAAAACTCCCATATTGATAGGCTCATATTCTGGATAGGCTTCTTTTAAATAATTTGAATCATACCCGTATCTTGTTGTTGAACCTGAAAACAATACTAATTTTTTTGAATTTTGTTTTTCAATTAAAAGATCGACTTTATCCGAAAATAATGCATAGTAGGTAGTCATGTAATTAGGTCTATCACCTGCATTGATTCTCAACTTTTCAATCGTGCAATTTGAAAAACAAGAATCTTTGATTCCAGAGAGAGTATCAAATAAAGCTAAGGTTTTAATGTTGCAATCAATAAAGGCATCATCTTCGATTTTATATACTGTTTTTGGAATGAACAAGATATCGATATTCTCATTTAAAAAACAAGAATTTTGGATTTTGGTGACTTTGATTCCGTTGATATAAGAAGGAAGAATGACTTCTTTATTATCTCCAAAATAGGATGATATAGTTATTGTACCATCATCATTTTTAAAATAAGAAAATGTGTTTTCAGCTATTTCTTTTTTGAAATCAGCATATAATGTTTTTGTATTTCTTGAAAACTTACTACCTATTGGAATACTTGTTTCATCACCTAAATTTTCTTTGTATCCATAAAGTTGGTATCCGTTTTTATATAGATTATCTTCGATAGGTGTGTTTATTCTTTTGTGTTCTCGATAAATCGGATATGAATATGATGTATCAGTGGAATTTACAATTGAACCAGTGTTTGAATCGACAGTTACATAATCAGTGGTTGTTTTGATATTGATGATTTGAGGATAACTCACTTTTTTCAATGTCAAATAAGCGAGAGTTTGGGAATATGAAATTGTATAATCAGAGTAGGATACGTCTTCGATTACAACATTGTTTTTTATGCTCAATTGAAAAGTCGCATCTTCTCCTCTTTTAACTTTTAAAAGTGGTGTGAAGGCTTCATAATCATCTCCTTGTTCTATCATTATAGAAATATAATTGTTTTTCATATTTGTATTAGAACAAGAACATAAGAACAATGGTAGTGATAACAATATTGTTTTATATTTCATATTTAGATTTTAAAATAGCCTAGCAACAAATGCTAGGCTAAATTTACATTTTAGATAATTTTCTTGTAATTTACTTTGAAGGTAGTTGCAAGTTTGATGAGTTGTTCATCAGTGATTGATTGTCTTACATGACCTTGAGTTAAGAAATAGATTTGAGCTGATTTTTCAACAGTCTCAAGAAGTCCGAAGGTTTCATCGATGTTTTCACCCATTCCGAAAACACCATGAGCTCCCCATAAGACAACTCTATATTGTTCAGCTTTCTTTGCAGTTGCTTCACCGATTTCATTTCCACCACAAACCATCCATGGAAGATATCCGATTCCTTCTGGGAAGACAACGATACTTTCAGTTGACATTCTCCATAAAGTACGAGTGATTTCATCTTCATCTTCTGGTAAGACATAAGTCAATGCAAGTGTATGAGTTGCATGGCAGTGCATGACTACATGATGTTTTGGATCGACTTTTAAACGAGCGATATGTGACATCATATGAGATGGGAATTCACTAGTTGGAGCTCCACCGCTTTCAAATCCCCAAAGGAGTTCAGCAGTATGTCCATCTTGTCCGATACGGACAATTCCTAAGGTATTTTCTGGTTCTAATTCTACATTTTTGAAATATTTACCAGTTCCAGTGACGACGAATACTTTTCCGATGAGAGCACTAGCATCAAAAGTGAAATGGAAAACACGAATTGGTTCTTTTGGTAAGAAGTCTTGATATTCTTCTTTATCCATGATGACGGATACATTTCCACCGTTTCTTTCATCCCAGCCTAAACGATACATATTAGTAGTTAAACGAATGACTTCTTGTACTGTAGGTAATTCAACAATTTTCATAATCAATCTCTCTTTCTATCATTTTCTTTTTGCAAGAACTTCATCTTCATATTTTTTAACATCATCTAACCAATCAGCACCGACTGAAACATTATTCTTATAGCAATAGTAGTCATAGACATCAGCCCATGGCATAGCTTTGAATTCTTCAGTGAGAACTAATCTCTTAGTGTATTCAAGATTATTTTCGATTTGTTTCATCTCATCAACTGGTTCAAGATATGCTCTCAATAAGGCTTTTTGAGTTGCACGGGTTCCGATGACCCAGGCAGCGATTCTATTGATAGTAGCATCAAAGAAATCGAGTCCGATATGAGTTCTATCGATGAGATTATCTCTGACAAGAGCTTGAGCGATGCGGTTGAGTTCGTCATCGAGAATGACTACATGATCAGAATCCCAGTTGACAGGACGAGAAACATGGAGGAGCAATTCTGGTGTATACATTAAAACAGAAGAAATCTTATCGGAGATATATTCAGATGGATGGAAGTGACCTGCATCAAGATTATCAGCGATTTGATTTTTGATAGCATATCCTAAATAGAATTCATTGCTACCAACGGTATAACTTTCAGCACCGATACCAAAGAATTTACTTTCGACTGCGAGAAGCTCGTTATCTTTATCATATGGTGTATTGATGATTGCATCAAGTGATTCTGTGAGTCTTTTTCTTGCTTCAAGTCTTGAATATGGATTGTCCTTCATTCCATCTGGAATCCAAATGTTAGTAACACATTTTTCGCCTAATTCTTTACCGATGTAATCACCGATTTTAACACAAGCTTGTCCATGACGAATCCAAAAATCACGTACTTCTTTATCAGGAGAAGCGAGAGTGAAACCATCTTTGTACATCTTATGTGAGAAGAAAGTAGGATTGAAATCAAGACCGACTTTGTTCTTCTTAGCCCAGTTAATCCATCCTTGGAAGTCTTCTGGAACAAGTTGATCGACATCTCTTCCTTCTAATGGACGAGAGACATAAATAGCATGCAAATTAAGTTTGAAATGTCCTGGTAATAAACTTAAAACTTTTTCAATATCCTTTTGTAATTCGTCGATGTTTCTAGCTTTTCCAGGATAATTTCCAGTGACTTGAATACCACCAGATAAAGAAGCATCTGAGATGAATCCTTGGATATCATCTCCTTGCCAACAATGAAGTGAAATTTTAACTTTGTCTAAGGCTTCTAAAGCTTTATCGGTATCGACACCGATTTTACTATAGCGTTCTTTTGCTATTTTATAACGTTCTTCGATTTGATTCATTTTTCTTACCCCCTATGGTCAATAACTTGAATGAATTTTTTATATTTCTTTTCCCAAAGTGTGTCATTCATTGGGAAATAAACATCAGATTTCGTCGAATTGTAGATAGCTTTTCTTGCTTCATTTACATCTTTGAATATCGAGTGATGCAAGAATTGGGCAGTGGCATTTCCAACAACAGTAGCTTCAATCGGTCCAGTAACCACTTTTCGACTTAAAGCATTTGCAGTAAATTGGTTTAAGACAACTGCTTGATTTCCTCCGCCAACAATGATCAGAGAATCAATTTTATCATCAGTTAATTCTTCGAGTTTGTCGACGAGATATCTATAACTTAAGGCCATCGATTGATATACTAATCTCAAATATTGTTTTTCATCAACCGGTTTTGTTTGACTGGTCATTTCTAAATATTTATCAATTTTATTTTTCATATCACCTGGTGTTTCAAAACATGGTGCATTGGTATCTAAATAAGAATCGATATCTGATGAAGAATCTACATATTCTTTTATTTTAGAAACAGGAATTTCTTTTCCGTTCTTTTTAAAATCGTCTCTCAATTCATTGATCAAAAACATTCCCATCGTGTTTTTTAAATAACGAACTGTCGAATTATAACCGATTTCGTTAGTGAAATTGGCTTCCATACTTTCTTTATTGTATCTAGGTTCTTTAAGTTCAGTTCCAAGAAGTGACCAAGTACCGCTTGATAGATATGCGAATTTATCAAAACCATCAGTTCCTAAGACAGCGCTTGCAGTATCATGAGTGCAAACAGCAAGTACTTCGATTTTATTTCCGTGATAATTCTCTGGATAATATTCATCCTTTAAATCACCATAGCTTTCATTTGGATAAATGATATTTGGGAAGATTGAAGACGGAATATTCAGTTTTGAAAGAATTTCTTCATCTATCTTTTTATTTTTGAAATCATATAAAGATGTTGTAGATGCATTTGTCTCTTCTAATCGCATAGATCCGGTTAAGTAATATGCGATCAAATCTGGTATCATCAATATTTTATCTGCTGATTTTAATCTTTCATCTTTGTACAGTTGATAGATTGTATTGAAATGAAGGTTTTGGATTCCGACTTTTTTATAAAGTTCTTCAAATGGAATGATTGATAATACTTCTTTTTGCTTTTTAAATGTGTGAGTATCTCGATAACAGATAGGATTTGATATCAATTTTCCTTCTTTATCAATGACACCATAATCAACTGCCCAAGTATCGATTCCAATACTTACGATATCCGGATTTTTTTCTAAGGCTAGTTTGATTCCTTCTTTGATGTTATTGAAGAGCAATTCAAAATCCCAATAAAGAGTGTCGTTTTCTTCATATATTCTATTCAAGAAACGATTGTTCTCTTCATAGGAGATTTTGCCGTCTTCTTCTTTGACTGTCATAACTCTACCAGAGGTAGCACCAATATCAATTGCGATTACTTTCATAATTTTTTACCATATATAATATATCAAAAAAAATATTAAAAAATTGATTTGCTTATGAAATTGATAAACAATCTTTCTATAAAATAAAACAATCATAAATAATCATAAAAAATCATTATTAAGGGCTTACAATTGCAGCAAAATCTAAATTAAAGCTCTTACATGATTATTTGTGAACAAAAACAATCATAAATAATATAAGTATCTTTAATTTCAATTGCTTTAAGT
>CAVEQA010000020.1:9588-19178 GCA_963617725.1 Paludibacteraceae bacterium | reverse complement strand
TTATAAAAAGAAAAACTAAGAAGATTATTATTCCTCTTAGTTTTATCATACGAAAATGGCTGCAAACTTATCTTTTGCAGCCAATGAATTATTTTTCTAAATAACCTTTAAAATCTTCGGTATGGAGGATTTTATTTGCGTTTTCAATTCTTTCTTTTGAAGGTGGATTTACACCATCTAAACGATAAGGCATATTGAGAAGCTGATATTTATGAATTCCAAGGGTGTGATATGGAAGTACTTCAACTCTTTTGACATTGTTCAATGTTTTGATGAATTGATAGGTTTTTGCTAAAAGAACATCATCATCAGTGATAGTTGGAACTAAGACATGACGAATCCAGATTGGAAAGTTTTTCTCATTCAAATATTTGAACATTTGAATGACATTTTCGTTTCCTTTACCTGTCAATTTTTTGTGAATTTCATTATCGATACATTTGATATCGAGCATGATTAAATTGATATTTTCTAACAATTCATCAAACTTGGTCAACCACTCTTTTTCAAGGGTGAAATTAGCACCGCTTGTATCGATTGTCAAATTCACGTTATTTTTTTTACATATCTTTGCAAATTCAATCAAGAAATCGAGCTGAACAAGAGGTTCACCACCGCTCAGTGTGATTCCACCATTGTTTTGCCAATAGGTGTGATATCGATATAACTTTTTAAAAGCTTCTTCTGGTGTTATTTCCATTCCTTTTTCTAATATCCAAGTATCTGGATTATGACAGAACAAACAACGGAATGGACATCCTGTTAAAAAGAGGATGGACCTGACACCAGGCCCATCCACTAAACCGAAGGATTCTAAGGACTGGTAATATCCTTTTACCATGTTCTTATATTCCTTTTAAATTTTAAAGATTAAAGATGATCGTGGAAAGTACGAGAGATGACATCAAGTTGTTGTTCTCTAGTGAGATCGATGAACTTGACAGCATAACCAGAAACACGGATTGTGAAGTTAGCATATTCTGGCTTCTCTGGATGTTCCATAGCATCAAGGAGCTTTTCTTTGCCAAAGACATTGACATTGAGGTGGTGAGCACCTTGGCTGAAGTAACCATCAAGAACTTGTTCGAGGTTCTTAACTCTTTCTTCTGGAGTATGTCCTAAGGCATCTGGATTCATAGTTTGAGTATTGGAGATACCATCAAGAGCATATTCATATGGAAGCTTAGCAACAGAATTCAAGGAAGCAAGAAGACCATTGTTTTCAGCACCATAAGATGGGTTAGCACCTGGAGAGAGTGGTTCACCAGCTTTTCTTCCATCTGGAAGAGTACCAGTGGCTTTACCATAAACAACGTTAGAAGTGATGGTAAGAATAGAAGTTGTAGGTTCAGAATCACGATAAGTATGATATTTCTTGATCTTGGTTAAGAAGGTATGGAGAAGTTCAACAGCGATATCATCAGCTCTATCATCATCATTACCATATCTTGGGAAGTCACCATCAATCTTGAAGTCAACAGCGATGCCTTGTTCATTACGGATAGCAGTGACCTTAGCATACTTGATAGCACTTAAAGAGTCGACAACGTGAGAGAAACCTGCAATACCAGTTGCAAATGTTCTTCTGACATCAGTATCAATAAGAGCCATTTCAGCTGCTTCATAATAATATTTATCATGCATGTATTGGATGAGATTTAAGACGTTGACATAAATGCCAGCAAGCCAATCCATCATTACATCATACTTAGCGACAACTTCATCATAGTTAAGAACATCAGAAGTGATTGGTTGATAAGCAGGACCGACTTGTTGGAAGCTCTTTTCATCAACACCACCATTGATGGCGTAAAGAAGACATTTTGCAAGGTTGGCTCTAGCACCAAAGAATTGCATTTCTTTACCAGTTTGAGTTGCAGAGACGCAGCAGCAAATAGAATAATCATCAGTCCAGATAGGTCTCATGACATCATCATTTTCATATTGAATAGAAGATGTTGTGATTGAGATATGAGATGCATAGGACTTGAAGTTTTCTGGAAGCTTTGTGGACCAAAGAACTGTGAGGTTTGGTTCTGGAGCAGGACCCATATTTTCAAGGGTGTGAAGGAAACGATAATCACTCTTTGTGACTAAGCTTCTTCCATCGATTCCCATACCAGCGACTTCTAAGGTTGCCCAGACTGGGTCACCAGAGAATAATGCTTCATAGGAAGGAATACGAGCGAACTTGATCATACGAAGTTTCATGACAAGATGGTCAATGAGCTCTTGAGCTTCAACTTCAGTTAAGATACCCTTTTCAAGATCTCTTTGGATGTAGATATCAAGGAAGGTAGAAATTCTACCGACAGACATAGCAGCACCATTTTGAGTCTTAGTAGCAGCAAGATAGCCAAAGTATAACCATTGAACTGCTTCTTTAGCATTCTTGGCTGGAGCAGAAATATCGAAACCATAGCTTTGAGCCATAACTTTCATTTGACCTAAAGCACGGATTTGTTCGGAAATTTCTTCTCTTTGACGGATGATATCATCAGTCATTGTTCCGTTTCCGCAATTGGCAAGATCATCTTTCTTCATTGCGATGAGGTTATCGATACCATAAAGGGCAACTCTTCTATAGTCACCAACGATTCTTCCTCTACCATAGGTATCTGGAAGACCAGTTAAGATCTTGTTGTGACGGACTTTCATCATTTCTGGTGTATAGGCATCGAAAACACCATCATTGTGAGTCTTATGATAAGTAGTGAAAATCTTGTGAAGTTCTGGATTTGGAGTGTAACCATGTGTGGTCAATGCTTGTTCAGCCATCTTGATACCACCATATGGCATAAAAGCTCTCTTAAGTGGTTTGTCTGTTTGAAGACCAACGACCTTTTCAAGATCTTTGTACTCTTCAGAGATGTAGCCTGGCTTGTGTGAAGTGATGGAAGAGACGATATCGGTATCCATATCAAGGACACCACCTTTGGCTCTAGCTTCTTTTTGAAGCTTTTGAAGTTCACCCCAAAGGGTGTTTGTTGCGTCAGTTGGGCCGGCTAAGAAAGAACTGTCTCCATCATATGGAGTGTAGTTTTCTTGGATGAAATCACGGACATTGATGTCAAATTGCCAATGACCGCCTTTGAATCCTTCCCATGCAACAGAATCTTTATTGATACTCATTTTTTTGTATCCTCCTATTTTGATTCTTTTGTAATACTTAATAAGTATAAATGGTAAGCAAATAAAAATAAACAAATATGCTTAAATCAATCATTTGAAAGCGCTAACAAAACACTAAAATAAATTGTTTAACTTTTGTTTAAAATGTAATTATAATCGTATAATTCAATAACTTGTATACAAGTTTATAAAGGCTTTGAACATTTTAAACAATTGATTTAATTAGAGAATTGATTATCAATGATGACAACCGCAGCAGTGAGTTGGTCGATCTACAATTTCCATTTCACCTTTTAAAAAGCTAGTAACAATAGCATCACAATCGCCATCTTGAGAGGTGTAGCATTTGATATTTGCATCATTTAAAAGATTATACATTCTATCTCCGCATCCACCACAAATGACAACGTTGAAGCCCTGAGAAATGATAAATTTAGCCATTTCGACATGTTGTTCTCCGTTTGTCTTGATAATATCTGCTGACAAAAATTCTTTAGTATTATTATCGACGTTGTAAACTTTAAAATACTCGCTTGTTCCAATATGTTGGAATAATTTTCCGTCGTCTACTGAATAAGGTAAAGCAATTTTCATTTTGTTTTTCTCCTTTCACGGGTATATTATAAGTGAGAATAGAGGTTTTTACTATGAATATGCTCATAACTGATTGCGGTGCTAATTTAAAATGTTTAGACAATGCTGAATACATACAAAAAGCTATTGATATAGTATTTCAAAATGGTGGTGGAAAAGTTATCATTCCTAAAGGTCTATTTTTATCTAGCACTATATTATTAAAAGATAATGTCGAATTGGAAATCGAGAAAGATGGAATATTAAAGGCATGTGATGATATTTCCTCTTTTTCGATTGATAAGAAAAAAGAAGATGGAGCACTAGATATTCCTAGTTATCAAAATTGTGACTATGATGGTAAACCGAAATTGTATTTTATAACTGCATTCCATTCAAAAAACATAAAGATATCTGGTGAAGGAATAATCGACGGTAACGAAAGCATTTTCTATGGATATCAAGATCGATATTTCATCGATGGAAAATTCTATCCAAGAATGCCATTACTTTTTTTAGAAGATATTCAAAATCTTACTATCACAAGTGTAACTCTTCAACATTCTGCGTTTTGGACAGTCCATATGGTTGGATGTAGATATGTTTTAATCGAAAATATTAAAATTGATAACAACTTAAAACTTGCAAATTGTGATGGTATTGATCCAGATCACTGTCAAAATGTTGAAATTAAAAACTGTAAAATCAAATGTGCAGATGATGCTATCGTATTTAAAAACACCTTTGCAAATCAAAAATATGGAGATTTAGAAAAGATTCATGTCAGCAATTGTGATTTGATGACGACAAGTGGTGCGATAAAATTTGGAACGGAATCATTTGGAAGATTCCATGATATTCATATTGAGAATATATCAATCCACGATTCAAATCGTGGTATCACCATCCAACTTAGAGATGAAGGAAACATCGATCATTGTCTATTTGAAAACATGAGAATTTCAACTAGAGCTTTTGCTAAGCCATATTATTGGGGATATGGAGAACCGATTTGTATCACCGCATTAAATAGAGATGAAAAGACAAAAATCAAAAGTGTCTCTAATATTACCTTTAGAAATGTGATGATAGATAGTGAAAACGGAATATTCATCTATGGAGAAGAAAATAGTATTCACGATATAACTTTTGAAAATATGTCATTAAATCTTCATAAGAAATCTAAATGGGATATTGATAAGAAAGATTTAAGACCACATGATGTTTTACCATTTATTGAAGATGATAAGGTTCATATTATTCAAGTATCAAATTCTAATAATATTGAATTCACTAATTTTATGTGTATGATGGATCCTACATATCAAGAAAAGGTTGAAGATTTGAAAATTGAAAATTCAACAAACATTGTCTTGAATAATGAAGCATTAAAATAGTATAAGTTGGTTTAGTCACTTGTTATTTTTTATTCAACAACTTTATATTAATGTTGAATTTTAAAATAAAAATATTATCAATCTTCGTTATGCATAATGATTATTGATGACATAGTATACTTAAAAACATATGAAGAATATTTTGAAATCAGTTCATTTATATTTTGACTGCATATATAACTTTTATAGCCGATTTTTGATTAACATATAGGTTTGTTAATTTTAATTTTCGTTTCAGTTTTTTAGCTTAAAGATGATATTATTTTTTTAACTTAAAAGATATAGCTCTTACCTTAATTATTTTATATTTATAAACTGTATCAGTTCTATCATTTTAAATATAACAGATTGTGTACTTTTCGACTTTTTCTAATGTATTACTTTGGTTAATTGTTGAATTGTTAGGTGGTTTATTTTTATATAAAATTAATTCAAAAATTGTCATCAAAGCAATCAAGTAATCAATCATTATCTTTTCATAAGTTTTATTTTTTAAAAGGGTGATGTAGAAAAACATCACCCTAATATTTTCTAAATTTTTAACCTATTCTTTTGATATTTTTCCTAAAGTACCAAAGGTAATTAATGTGATAGCAGCGATTCCAAGAAAAGCGTCACAAATATATGTGATGGTTCTCCAGGATATACTAGTGCTTAAGCTTTTAGTATTGCTATCAGTCTTTGTAGAAACGCTAGCCACTGAATAAAGAATATGTTTACAAGCTTGTTGCATATAATAGATACCTGCAGAAGATGTATCTGTCGGTTTTAATCCAAGAGTTGATAACATTAAGTCGTTACCAGCTCTTATTGCTTTATTAGGGTTCATATAATTGTAACCACCATAACCATAATCTGTGATAACAACACCTTTAAAACCCCATTCCTTACGTAAAACATCTGTACAAAGTTCTTTCATTCCACCTGTCCATTGATTACCAATGAAATTGTATGATGTCATAACGCCTAAAGAACCACCTTCTTTAATAGCAATTTCAAATGGCTTTAAGTAGATTTCTCTTATTGCTTGCTCATTTGACCAAGTACAAACTTGGTTAGTTCTATTATCTTCTTGATCATTCAAAGCAAAATGCTTCACATAAGTTATAACACCTTTTTCTTTTGCGCCTTTGATAACATTTGCAGCCATTTTTCCAGAGAGCAAGCCGTCTTCGGAATAATATTCATAATTTCTACCACCAAAAGGGGTTCGATGTGTGTTAACACCTGGTGCATACCATCCTGTGAATCCCCAAACATTTGCTTCATCTCCAACACTTTGACCGTATTTATATGCCAAATTTTTATTGAATGTTGAAGCTACCACGACTTCGACACAAAAAGAAGTGGTATCAAAGTTGGCAGGATTCATATAGTAGGATAAACCAGCAGGCCCATCAGTATCTAGATTCTTAGATTTATCGATTGAAGATACTTTTTGAGTTGCATAACCACCATATCCGATTAATGTTTGCATTTCTTTTACACTCATTTCTGAAATCAAAGTATCCCAACGTGAATCATTATAATCTGCACCATAGAGATCGGAGAATTTTAAATTGGCTGAGACATTAGTAGCAAGTGGCGTAATATTTTCTTCATCAGTATAGGAAGAAGTGCCTTTAGAAGTTAAAGCTGCAACTGTCTCCGAAGATGCACTTGTTGAAACAGGTTGAGTGGCTTCCGTGTAATTACTAAAACAATTATTTCTAGAAAGGTATTTTAAGTTGCCATTTGCTAAATTGAATTTATTTTCAACTTCAACATTATCTGAAGAACGTTTATTGTCTCCAAAATAAACTACATCATCATTAACAATGAGGCTGATTGTATCTATTACTTCATGAGAGTTTTTTTGAATTGAGATGTCATAATTACCTTTTTCAAGTACATAAGCACCTTTTCCGTTATTAGCAGTAACATCATAGGATGCCATATCTTCAGCATTGAATGTTAAAGAGATAGTCGTTTCATTATTTGATTCGACTTCAACCTTTTCAAAAGCAATCAAATTCTTATACGATTTTTCTATACCGCTATTTGTGTATGGCGTAGTTACATAAGCCTGAACAACTTCTTTACCTGTGAGAGAACCTGTATTTTTAACTGTAACATCAAGGGTTATTTTTTCATTTCCAACAATCACTGTATTATCTTGAGTTCCTCCAGTGATAGATTGTTCGAAGGTTGTATAGCTTAAACCAAAACCGAATGGATATTGAACTGTTTCATCATAATTGATAAATTTTTCATAAGCTGCAGTTTCATAGTAACGATACCCTACATAAATGCCTTCGGTATATTCAATTGAATAACCATCAGCATTGGTATATTTTACTGGTGAAATATCATGGGATGCAGGTGCGGATAATGCATCAAATGCGTAAGTATCTGTAAGTCTTCCTGAAGGATTTTTTTGACCATTTAAAATTTTACCAATAGCATTACAACCTGTAGAACCGGGCTGCCCAATCCATAAACAAGAAACATTATCATATTTATTAAGAAAACCTAATTCCATAGTATTTGCAGTGTTTAAAAGAACAATTGTTTTTTCAAATGTGGAACTTGCTTTTGAGATTAATTCCGCTTCTTCTTTTGATAATTCTAAGTAATGATGAGAAGAATCACCACCATAATTGCTCATATCAGTTGGAAGGTCGTTGCCTTCTCCACCTCCGCGACCTATTACAACGATTGCTGTATTTGAAAATTGTTTTTGATTCTCAAAAGATACATCCCCAGTGTATTTTGATAAATCATATTCATTGATATTGAAATCAGTGTTTCCAACCCCTCCATCTGCAGCGGATGTCTTGTCACCACCATAAAAAGAGACTAATTTATCATTGACATTAAAACCAGCATTTTTTAAGCCTTGAATTAGTGTAATATTGTTTTTTGTAGAGGCTGAACCAGAACCTGTGCCACCATAATAAATATTAGTAGAACGATATCCTAAAACATTGATATTACCAGCGTTTATAGGTAATGCGTTTTTCTTGTTTTCTAGAAGAACAATCCCTTCACCTTCAATTGTTTCACATAAATCTCTAGCATTTTGTTTTGCTTCTTCTTTTGTGATCGTATTATTAGTTGATATAGTTCCTTTTTCAAAATAAGCATCGAGAACATACCCTAAAAAACCAAAAGCTACAACATTTGCTGCAATTGTTAATGTTGCAAGTGCACATCCACTTATGAGTAGAATGTTACTTTTTTTACGTGACATTTTTTTCATATTTAATTGCTAGTTAAGCTATGGTTAAAGTCGCAGTTGTTGTAATTGAAACATTGTCAATACAAACTGAATCAGTACAATGCCATGTATAGTCACCATATTGACCAGACTTTTCAATAGTATAGAATTGAATATCATTTTGTCCAGAAACTAATGTGACTTTAGCAGTGACATCGACCCATTTGAGGCTTTCAGCAGTAACATCATAAGCTTCCCCTAAAGAACTATCCCAAGTTGAAACGTCAATAGCTGTATTATTAAATTTTACACCATACATTTCTGAAAGAATACTTCCCATATTTCCAGATGAAATATCAGTAATAGGAGCTGCAAGTTTAAACGATAATGTAGCTTCTTTAGCTTTATCAGAAGTAAAGACAAAATCTAATATGTATTCTGGATTAGTTGGTTGCCATGAATCTGAAAGACGAACATAGGTTCCACTTTCATCAGTTTTGTCAGCAATATTAATAGCAACACCAGCTTTCTTTAAAGTTGCTTTTTCAGCTTCTAAAATAGTAGTTGTTTCTTTTGCGCCACAAGAAACAATTGCTAAACCAGAAATAGACGCACAAAATAACTTAACAACTCTCTTAAAACTTTTTTTCATATTTGTTCTCCTTTTTCGGCTTTATTTTTTGCCGATTGAAAAATATATAAAGCAAAAAAAGAAGAAAATAAATCCACATAAGTGAAATAAAAATTATGAAACGTACAAATTTAATTAAATGTGTCCGCTTTCTAACATCTAAAAACAATATGTTGACAGCGCTTACACATTCACTGCTTCTATTTTTACAATTGCTTCGTTATATTTAAAAAGCTTATTTGCTATCTCTTTTGTCTTCAAATCAAATCCGTTATTTATCCATTCTTTGATGGTTTCTATTGAACCATAGGCGATGAATATATGGAGATAAGAAGGATCATTGGATTTAAAACCTAAGGCATAATTTGTCATATCAAAAGTTTTTTCAATGAATAAGTCTCTAAAATGTGTGCAAGATTCTCCAAAGAACATTGGTTCAAAGTAATCTATGTTAGATTTTATGTAATCTAAATATCTAGCAAGACTCTCTTCATTGATAATAGGGTCTTCAATCAGTTTTGATTTTAATTTTTCAGAAGCTTCTTCTTCTAAATTGTTGAGTAAATCTTTTTCATTATTAAAATAGTGATAGAATGTCGATCTATTTACATTTGCTATTTCACAAATCTCTTTTACTGATATTTGATAAATATTTTTT
>CAVEQA010000020.1:0-9578 GCA_963617725.1 Paludibacteraceae bacterium | reverse complement strand
GTTCTTCTCTTTTATTCATACTTTACCTCAAAAATTTTTTTGTTATTTTTGTCAATGATTCGGCTAATTCTCCAGTCGAATATCCATTTGGATTATTTATCCATTTTGTAATTATTGCTAATGATCCTTTATATAAAAAGTAAGCATTAATTTCGTTTTCAAATTCGTCATCTTCGTGAAATAAAGCTGTAATGGAAGCGACCAATTCTTTTTCGATTTTTTTACCCTCATTTTGAATGATATTTTCTTCTATAAAAAATGTCTGAAATAACAAATTATTCTCGCGAATATAATTTAAATATAGTATTAAATCTTTTTTTAAATTTTTAGATTTAAAAATACCTTGTATTTTAGAGATGATTTCTTCTTTTGCGTTTGAATAAATTTCGGTATAAACATCATAAATAGAATTATAATATTTATAAAATGTATCTCTTGAAATATCAGCTGTTTTACATAATTCTGTGATTGTGATTTTTTCTTTTGATTTTTCTTTTATAAGTTTTAAAGCAGCATTTTTAATTAACTCTTTTGAAAAAACAATCTTTTGATTTTCTTTTTTCATAAAGTACCTCTTAAACATCAAATGATTTTAATTTCTTTTTTATAGAATATCAAAAAATATTTAAAATAAACATATATTTTCTATTTATATATTCCCGTAATTTAAATATGAGTTGAATATTAATAATAAAAGTTGATTAAAAGAATTAACTCATGTGGAAAATGATAATATTATAACTTTGATATAATGATTATTATTGATTATTATTGATTATTTTGTTTAAAAAATACAAGATTTTGTGATTATTATTCAATGTAACCGCTCAATCAATCAAAAATGAAAAACAAATGTACTAAATTCAAAATTAAAATTTTATAATATTTGTATATTAAGAAAGGAGCCAATATATATGGCAAATCGTTTCGTCTTAAATGAAATTTCCTATCATGGACATGGAGCAATCGAGAATATTGTTCCTGAAGCACTTAACAGAGGTTTCAAAAAAGCTCTTGTTTGTTCTGATCCTTCTCTTGTAAAGTTTGGAGTTACAGCTAAGGTCACTGATCTTCTTGAAAAAGCTGGTATCGCTTATGAACTTTATACTAACATCAAACCAAATCCAACAATTGAAAATGTAACTTCTGGTGTTGATGCTTGTAAAAAGGCTGGTGCTGATTTCTTATTAGCTATCGGTGGTGGTTCTTCAATGGATACTGCAAAGGCCATCGGTATCATCATCACTAATCCTGAATTTGCTGATGTTCGTTCCTTAGAAGGCGTTGCACCTACTAAGAAACCATGTCTTCCAATTTTCGCTGTTCCAACTACTGCTGGTACTGCTGCTGAAGTTACCATTAACTATGTCATCACTGATACTGAAAAAGTCAGAAAGTTTGTTTGTGTCGATGTTCACGACATTCCAGTTGTCGCTTTTGTCGATCCAGATATGATGTCTTCTATGCCAAAAGGATTAACTGCATTTACTGGTATGGATGCTCTTACTCATGCAATCGAAGGATATATCACAAAAGGTGCATGGGAAATGTCTGATATGTTCCACATCAAAGCTATCGAAATCATCGGAAAGAGCTTGAGAAAAGCTGTTGAAAATGATCCAGATGGAAGAGAAGGAATGGCTCTTGGTCAATATATCGCCGGTATGGGATTCTCCAATGTCGGTTTAGGTATCGATCACGCAATGGCCCATACTCTTTCTGCTTATTATGATATTCCACATGGAAAAGCTTGTGCAATGCTTCTTCCTATCGCTATGGAATTCAATGCTCCAGTTTCTGGAACCAAGTACAAAGATATTGCTATCGCTCTTGGTGTTGAAGGCGTTGAAAATATGTCTCAAGAAGAATACAGAGCTGCTGCTATTGCTGCTGTTAAGAAACTTGGAAATGATGTCGGAATTCCAGATAAATGTCCAGAAATCAAAGCAGAAGATCTTGATAATATCTCAAGAGATGCTTTAAAGGATGCTTGCTATCCAGGAAATCCAAGAGAAGCTACTTTAGAAGAAGTTAAAGCTCTCTTCATGAAGTTGATGTAATAAAATCAGGACTTATGAATTGGCTTAATAAGGTCAGTTCAAAGTCCTTTTTTAAGTAAAACTTTTTAAAATATCTTTAAAATGTAAACAAAAAAGACTGCTAGCATATGACTATTTAAGCCAATTACTAGCAGTCTTTATTTTATTCGATAGCTATAAATTTACTAGAATCTTCTTTTGTCTTGTTCTTTGGAACATTGATGAAAAGGATTCCGTTTTCCATCTTAGCTTTGATGTCTTCTTTCTTGACATTATAGCCTACAAAGAATTCACGTTTGTAATAACCGGTAATTCTTTCAGAATGAATCTTTTTCTTTCCTTCTTCTTTAGTGTCCTTTTCTTCAGTCTTATAAGAAACCATCAAATAACCGTTATCTAATCCGACTTTGACTTGTGATTTCTCAACGCCTGGAACTTCGATTTCGAATTCATAAGAATCGTCTTTTTCATTGATATCGGTTCTCATAAGTCCTGATTCACTTGTGACTTCATCGAATAAATCATCTCCGAATAGTGATAAGAATGGTTTCATCAAACTCTCATATGGACTGACATGATTGTTTTGATTTCTTCTATCATCACTTCTCTGCTCGACTTTTTTGTTATTAGTAGTAACTTCTTTCTTTTCGTTTAAATTTTCCATAATTCATTTCCTCCAAATTTTATTTTTAGCACTCTCATTTCTTAAGTGCTAATTATATTATAGTCAAAATTTAGCACTTTTCAAGTATAAGTGCTAAAAATATTTTAAGATTTTTAAATATGTCGATAAAATCGGAGTTTTTTAAGAAAAAAATATTTAAAAAAACGACTCCGAAGAGTCGTTTTAATAAGATATTTTGAAGTTATTCCATGTAAATAACAACCCAACGATCGTTTTCGATACCATTGAGATTGTCATAAACTCTGACAAACAAGGTATATTCCCCAGTTGGAGCTGTATATGTCAATTCAGAGTGATCATTGATATATACATATTCTTGATCGTCACCAGATTCACCATTTGCAATAAGAGCTTTCTTACTTGAGAAAAGTCTTTGTGCTTTTCCAACAAGGGTGTATCCACAATTTGGAGTATCATGAACTGGTACTTCGTTACCATTTCCATGAGCGAACTTGATGGAATCACCTGTTTTGAATTCTCCTCTATACCAAAATTCTTTGACATCATATATCTTGGAAAGCTGAGATTTGAATTGATGCTTTACGCCTCCTAAAATGACATATAAATCTTCACCAGTATCTACTTGATTTGTTACTTCTTTTGCTGCTTTGGAAACTTTTTTTGATGGCATATTTTTTATCCCCTCTCTTTATATAAATAGTTTAACATATTTTTTAATATATATAACAATATTTTAGTATAATTAGGAATAGGAGGCTTGTACAATGAACTTCAGTGAATTATTGACTCCGTATTGCTCTAAAGATATCATCAAAAAATTTGATGAAAACATCAATAAAAGCTCAATTTCTTCCTTATTATTGAATCCTAATAGAGATAATTCCTTTATTTCTAAGATTGAAAATATAACTAAAGATGTCAATGATGACATTCTTTTTCGTTTTGATAAAGAAAATAATCACCTCGGGAAATGTGTGGAACATTTTGCAGGGGGATTTTATTTATTAGACCCAAGCAGTGCTACTATTTCTTATTATTTAAAAGATTATGTTAAAGATAATCCATTAGTTTTAGATATGTGTGCAGCTCCTGGAGGAAAAAGTATTTCTTTTTCATTCAGAAGACCTGATTCTTTGATACTTAGCAATGATATTTCCTATACCCGTGCTTTGGAAATAACTAAAAATACTGATAGATTAGGTTTAACGAATATCATCTCACTATCAATAGATCCGATGAATATGAGCAACTCATTTAATTCTTCATTTGATTTGATCATCTTAGATGTTCCTTGTTCTGGTTCTGGAATGATCAGAAAAGATGAAAAAATGATGAATGATTGGTCGATGGATAAGGTCAATAGACTTCTTCCTATTCAACAAAATCTTTTAAATAAGGCATATCAGTTAGTTAAGAAAGATGGAATCATCTGTTATTCTACCTGTAGCTTAAGTGTTGAAGAAGATGAAAATCAAATTGATGAGTTTCTTAAAAAACACAATGATGTTGAAGAAATCAAAGTTCAACTTAAAGATACAAATATCATTCCTGGTAAGTATGGATATCATATGATTCCTGGCGTATTTGATGGTGAAGGAATTTATTTTTGCATTTTAAAGAAGACTTCTGGTGAGATATGTTCTTTGAAAGAAACAAAATATAAATTAAAATCATCTATCAATAATTTAAAAACTATCAATTATAAAAAGAATACGTTTTATATAGATAGATTCTATGATGAATTTGAAAAACTACCGCTTATTGTTCCTGGAATCAAACAATTTGATTCTTCTGAACATCCAAAATGTCAATATGACCACAGCTTTTCTAAAATTATCGAAAATGAAACTATCTCACTTACAAGAGAACAAGCTAGTAAGTATGCAAAGGGTGAAGAAATTGTTATAAACAATCCTTCACAAGATGGACTTAAAGTAGCTGTTTATGAAAATTTAAGACTGGGATTTGGAAAGAAAGTTAAAAATAAATTTAAAAATTATCTACCAAAAGGACTGAGAATGGACTTGATTTAAAGCTCTTTCATCATATTTCTTATACAAATAATTCACTTTAGAAAAGAAACACTTGCATTTATTAATGACAAGAGTTATTCTTTATACCGTGTTTAAAGCACATGTTTGTCAAAACTTAGAGGTGCGATAAATAAAAAGTATTTCTGTCTAGCAAATAATCTTGCGTTGAAACAGGAAGAAAGGTGTTTGTCGCCGAAGGGTTGAATAAGATTAAATATTCAATTCCTGGTCACTCTCATAATATGAGTTTGACTGTCACTTGTCTATACAAGTGGAGCGCTAACGTTTGTTGCTTCTTTTTAATGTTAAAAGATCAATAATGCGGTAGCGTTTGCTACCGCTTTTTTTAACCTCATTTGACAAATATCAGATTCTTGTCATAGGAGGTAATTTAAATGAAGAATCTTAAATTTTTAACAGCAGTTTTAGCTTTTGGTTGTGTCTTTTCTACAGGTTGTAAATCAACTTCTACCGATGATAATATCATAAGAATCGGCATGGAATGTAATTATGCACCATTTAATTGGACTTGTGGTACTAGTTCTGATTACACCCTTCCAGTTTACAATGATGCTGGTAAATTCGCTGATGGTTATGATATTCAATTTGCAAAGAGACTTTCTAAAGAAACAGGAAAGCAAGTTCAAATTTATAAATTAGAATGGGATTCTCTTATCATCAATTTAAACAACAATCAAATCGATGCTGTCATCGCTGGTATGACTGATACTGAAGAAAGAAGACAACAAATTTCTTTCACTGATGAATATTATCGTTCTGAATTAGTTTTGATCACTTCAAAGTCAGTAGCTGATCAATATACAGACACTGAATTGAATAATGAAACATTACAAACTCTTCTTTCTGGTAAGATGGTTGAATCTCAAAGAGGAACTGTCACTGACAATGTCATTGATACTTTCAAAACTAATTATGGCGCTATCCATTCTACTGCGGTAGATACTTTCTCTAAAGCTGCTTTGGATGTTCATACTGGTGCTGTCTTTGCAATGACTGCGGAACTTCCTGTCGCTCAATCCATTGTTAAAAACTATAGTGATTTAGGAATTGTTCATATGGATCAAACAATTTTAGGTGTTGATTTAAGTGAATTAGGTGTTTCTATCGGTGTTAGAAAAGATGATACTAGCTTAAAAACAACCATCAACGATGTATTAAATTCATATACAAAAGCTGATAGAAATTCAGATATGGCAGCTGCAGTTGAAAGAAGTGGTGAATAAGATGTGTCGTCTTTTAGCTGGAAATTTGTCTACTGTGTTCTCTAAACCTGAATATGTCAAATGGTTATTTCAAGGTTTAGCTGGTACTGTTGTCATTTCTTTTGTCGGTACTTTCATCGGTTTATTCTTAGGTGTTTTCCTCGCTTTTGGTAAGAATATTGAAATCAAAAAGAATGAATCTTGGTATAAGAAGATTTGGAAATTTCCTTTGAAATATCTTTGTGTATTATATTCTGTCATCATAAGAGGAACTCCGATGATGGTTCAAGCTATCATCTTCCAATATGCGTTCTTGCTAATCGGTGTCAATTGGCTTCAAATCTTGCATGAAGTTCCTGTCTTCAATGGTTCATTCATCGCTGGTACTATCATCATCACCTTTAACACCGCAGCCTATATGGGTGAGATTGTTCAATCTGGTTTAAATGGTGTTGGAAAAGATCAAACAGAAGGTGGTAGATCATTAGGACTTAGTAAGATTCAAACATTATTTTCAATCGAATTACCACAAGCTTTGAGAAATGTCATTCCTACTATCGGTAATGAATGGATTGTCAACATTAAAGATTCATCAGTTCTCAATGTCATCTCTGTCACTGAACTTTATTTGAATGCTAAAAATATCGCTAGCAGTTCTTATGACTATCTGAGCACTTATATTGTCATCGCAATTTTCTACTTAGCTTTAACTCTCATTGTCACTGGTTTATTGAAGATTATCACTTATAAATTGGATGGAAAGAAATTCTCTTTCAAATTCCTTCATTACAAACAATTCGCTTTCAGAGGTGATATGTTATGAGAAATAAATATACATTTAACAATGAAAATTATGAAGATCCGATTTTACAAGTTAAAAATGTATCAAAAACATTCGAATCTACTGAAGTTTTAAAAGATATTTCTTTAGATGTTAATAAAGGTGAATGTGTCGTTATCATCGGTCCTTCTGGAAGTGGTAAATCAACATTCCTCAGATGTTTAAATCTCTTAGAAGAACCGACAAGTGGAAACATCATTTTCAAAGGCGAACCTACCTTAGATAAAAATAGTGATGTGAATTCTTTGAGAAGACATATGTCGATGGTATTCCAATCATTCGACTTGTTCAACAATAAAAATGTTCTTCAAAATTGTGTTTTAGGACAGACAAAAGTTTTGAAAAGAAACAAAGATGAAGCTGTTAAAATTGCAACTGAAAACTTGATTAAAGTTGGAATGGGTGATCGTTTAAATTATAAAATCAGTGAAATATCCGGTGGTCAAAAACAAAGAGTTGCTATTGCAAGATCACTCTCTATGAGTCCTGATATCATTCTCTTTGATGAACCGACATCAGCTCTTGACCCTGAGATGGTCAACGAAGTTCTTGAAGTCATGAGAAGCGTTGCTAAATCAATGATGACAATGGTTGTTGTCACTCATGAGATGTCTTTTGCAAGAAATGTTGCTGATAGAGTTATCTTTATGGCAGATGGTATCATTCAAGATCAAGGAACTCCTGAATATATCTTTGAACAATCTACAAATGAAAGACTTTTGAAGTTTTTAAAGAAAAAATAAATTTGAGAGAGGCTTGCCTCTCTTTTTTCTTAGTTTAAATAATGTTAAACTATTAGAGTATGAAAAGAAAATTTATAGGCATCGATTTCGGAAGTCAAAATACTAGAGTATATTCTTCATCATCTTCATCAATTATCTTCAATGAACCGACATGTGTCGCTCTTGATACTAATACAAATAGAGTTTTTGAAACCGGATATTTAGCAAATAAGATTCAGGGTAAGTCTCCTTATAATTACCGACTTGTTTTTCCCGTTATCAATGGTATGATCAGCGATGTTGATTGTGCGGTTTCTTTTTTAGAAAATGCTATTGAAGAAGTTAAAAATGAAGCTGGACTTAGAGGCTTTAGCGTTGTTTTCTCAGCACCTAGTGATATGTCAAAAGTCAACCATAACGCCCTCATTGAAATCGGCAAAAAGCTTCAAGCTAAAGAAATTTATATGGAATCTCAAGCTAAAATGGCTGCGATTGGTTCTGGGGAAAATATTTTTTCTCCTCAAGCAACGCTTGTCTGCAATATCGGCTCTGGTATTACAGATATCGCTTGTGTCAGTATGGGCGAGATTGTTTCTTGTACGACAACAAGCATTGCCGGTGATGCATTAGATGAAGCTATAAGAAGATATTTAGTCAAAGAAAAACACTTACTGATCGGTAAAAAAAGCGCTCAAATGGTAAAGATGAGAGTTGGCAATGTATCATTTGTAAATGATGGTATGTTAGTTGAAGTAAAAGGTAAGGATACGATGACATCCCTTCCTTCATCTTGTATTGTCTCATCTAGTGAACTTAAGAAAGTTCTAATACAAATGGTCTCGATGATTTCTCTTAAGATAAGCGATGTCATTCAAGATTTGGATCCTGAACTTGCAAGTGATTTGACTCAAAACGGTCTTATTATCACAGGAGGTGGTGCTTCTTTAACTGGACTTAAAGAATTTATGCAAGCAGAATTATCAATTCCAGTTAGAGTTATTCATAATCCTGCTGAAAAGGTAATTGAAGGTATTGCTTTATATATTAAAAAGATTGAAGAACAAGAAAGAATAAATACAAAGAGAGGTTAAAAATATGATTACATTGATTGATTTAAAGAAAGAAAAGATGGTTGCTTTAAAAGCACATGATTCAACTAAAGGTGCTATTTTAGGTGTTTTGATTTCTGCTTATCAAAAGAATGAAATAGAAAAGAAAGCTAAAGGACAAGAGATGTCTGATGCTGATATGGTTTCAGTCTTAAATCATGCATTAAAAGAACTTCAAGATGAGAAGGCAATGTATGAATCTGCATCTAGACAAGATGAAGTTGAAAAGATCAACGCCCAAATTGAAGTTGTAAAATCTTATTTACCACAAATGATGTCCGAAGAAGAAATTAGAAATGTCATTGAAGGATTAGCTGATAAGTCCATCAAATCCATTATGGGAGAATTTAAGACTAAATACAATGGCAAAGCTGATATGGGATTCGTTTCTCGTTTAGCAAAAGAATATCAGAAATAAACTTTTAGAATTCAAAATAAAATCGATGATTTTTTAATTCATAGTTGCAAAATTGCGGTGTGATTAGATGAATAAAAGCAGAGTAGTTAGAATTTTTGAACTAAACAAGGTTGTATGATGAATAAACCTTCCATATTTAAACGCATCGTTTTTAGATATCAGATATCAAAATATCTAAAGCCTTTTATGTGCTTGGATAATTCTTTTGATAATTTTGAAATTGTACAAACCACACCATCTGTTAAATTATTAGAACTCATAAAAAATCTTAGAGAATATGTTGAACTTTACAGTTCTGAGCTATCAAAATTTGATAAACTTGAAAAAGAAATCGTTGAACATAATAACGAAGTAAGAAGACTCAAATTATATAATTTTAAAAGAGATGTTAATGAATTTTATAAAAATCCTTCTGCCTTTAAAATAACTGATTTTGATGATGATTATTATTCCAGTAAATTGATCAAGAAATACATTGGTGTTGATGATTATTTGAATTATCAAGCTGATGAAATAATCAAACTTGTTGATAATTATTCTTTGATAA
>CAVEQA010000019.1:10256-20235 GCA_963617725.1 Paludibacteraceae bacterium | reverse complement strand
CTAAATTCGTGATTAAAAATCATATTAAAATATAGAATAATTACATATTTTAGCTTTAAATAATTTCGTTTTATGTTTATAATTATCTCGTTGAATAAACGAGATATTTTTTATGAACACATTTTTAAATATATTAGCAACTCCTAGCGAAAATTTCACAAATACATATTTTATAATCGATTTTGTTTTAACTATTGTCATTTTATTTTTATTCACAATTTTTATGGCAACAAAGTTAAAGAACAAAGTCATAACAATTTTATATATCATAAGCGATATTATCTTTACCGTTTCATTAGCCTTAGGGCTTAATTATCTATCACTATTCTTGATGCTTATGATTGTCGGTTCAACTATCATCTTCTTATTTGTCAATATCGGTATCATTCGCAAATATATTGCAATCCCTTTGAAGAAACAAACCAAAAACAACAATGAATCAAGTGCTGAGAAAGAAAAATTAGTAGCTGATATTTGTTCAGCTGTCAAATGGTTGAGCAAGAATAAAACTGGTGCTTTGATCACTTTTGAAAGAGACACACCGCTTGATGAATTCATAAAATCAGGTACTGTTATCAATTGTCCTGTCACTCCTGAAATTATTGAAACTATCTTCTATGAAGGAACTAGACTTCACGATGGCGCTTGTATCATCAGAGGAAATGTCATTGTTGCCGCTGCTGTTTATTATCATCCAACAAATAAAGCTATTATGGGTAAAGTTGGAGCTAGACATAGAGCCGCTATCGGTATTTCTGAAGAAACAGATGCCATCACAATCGTCGTTTCTGAAGAAACTGGTAGAATTTCAATAACTCATGGCGGTAATATTGATCACCTTAAAACAGATGAATTTGAAAAGATTTTAAGAGATCAAATAATAGGCAATTAAGTAATTCTTACATATTTTGTAAGCGCTTTATGTTAATTTTACATATGAAATCGAGCTATGCCCTAAAAGCATAGCTTTTTTTAATGTTAAAATAAAACGAAATTAGGAGAATTAATATGAAACTTAAGAAAACAAGTCTATTTTTGTTGACAACCCTTTTATTGACTGGTTGTAACAAATCAAATTCCACTTCTACTAACTCAGTCAACAGCAATTCAAGTGCTAATAGCACTAAACAATCAGAGTCTATCAATTCTAATAAGAACACTGATTCCACATCTAAAGATTCTACATCTAAATCCGATAATTCAAATTCAAAAACACCAGATCCAACTGAGAGTTTAACTGCTGATATGTATGCTGATTTTAAATTAGGTTATTCAGCTACTTTTATTTCAAATAAAATCTACACAGAGGGAAAACCATCATCTAATAAATTCGAGACTGCATCCACCGCTTTAAAATATAAATATGCAAAATATTCATATGGTAACAATAATCAATTTAGTCAAGTTGGAACTACTAAATATTATTGGGCTGTTGAAAGAGATGGAAAGACCATGACTGATGATGTGTCTTTAAGTTTTGATAACACCATAAGACACAAAGCCTATACTGAAAAAGATTTAGTCACTTTAGATGATTTTGAAGTCCAATGGCAATACACCTATTTTGCAAATGTTTTAGCTAATTTTGAAAGCACTGATTTCAGTAAAAAAGATAGCAATACTTTCGTCTTATCTTCAAGTAAGACAAAAGATTATTCTGATCAATTAAAAACTCAATTCTTCTCTCCATATTCAACCAACCTACCATCATCTGATACCAATTACTTCGCTTTAAAGACTGATGGTGATTCTATTGTCGGATTTGAACTCACTTGTGAAGCCTATACTTCAAGCACTACAGCTATGAGTTTTGAGTCTTCAGGAACCTTTACAGGAAAAGGCCTTGAAGCTTATAAAGATATAACACCTGTCACTGGAAATGATATTCCAGAGCTCCAAAGCATTTTAGATGAATTAAAAACATACAATTGGAATTTGACACAAACTCAATCACAATATTCTCTTGATACCAATTCAATGAATCCTCTTGGAACATTAAAAGTTACTGTCGGTGATAATGGCAATAAAGAATACTGGGAATATTACAACACCTCCAATAAGAGAACTCAATCTTATGGATATATGAAATATGTCGATCCTGACACTGGAAAAGAATCTAAATTAGGTGTTGTTAAAATCGGTGATAATTATTATCAAGATAGTTATTTATACCAAGGAACAATGAAAGAAAAAATGCCATCATTTAATCTTTCTACCAAGTTCTTCAAGAAGGATGAAGCAGCATCTACTGATGGTAAAGTCGTTTACAAGACTGATTATTCTGTCGAATTATCTGATGATAATTATGCAAGCGAATTCTTCTCTCCAGAAAATATGAGAGGCTATGAAGATAGACTTATCAATATCACAATCACTAAAGATGGAGATAAAATCACTATCAGAAATTCAACAGGCTCTAATGGTGAAGACACGGGCCTTATCATGAACTGCGAATTCACAGATATCGGAAGTGTCACCAATTTCATGGATGAAACAACCATGAAAACAAATTTAGATGGTTTAAAGTGGTCTGATTTGATTTCTCCAAACGAAAATAACTACAGCACTATCATCGGAAAATATGGAAAAGACAACATCGATTCACTTCCTTTAATCGATAATCAACACGCAAATCTCTATATCGATAGTGACCAATCAGAAACTATTCTCTACTTCTATTTCTACAATCAAACTAGTATGGATACATTATTCACCGAATATAAGAGTAAATTAGAAACCGCTGGTCTTGAAGTTGATACAACCAAAACAGCAACTGATGATTCTGTTTACTATCTCAAAAAGGGAATAACAATCAACGGAGAAAAAGGTAGAGTATACATCGCTGATTTGAATGTCAATGTCTACAAAATATGGAATAAAAATACAAGTTGGGGACAATTCCAACTTCGCTTATCATTAACAAATATCAGAAACGCATAAAAGCAGGAGAAGAATATGAAAAAAGCAAAAAAATTGCTTTCATTACTAGCTATATCCTTACTTACTAGTTGTGGTAATACAACAATCACAACTAGCGATAAAGCTAGTCATGATAGCACTTCTAAAACAGAGCAAACCAGTGTAAATTCAAATAAAACAAACTCATCTAATAGCAGTGATTCAAATCAAAATTATGATCCTACAAGTCCTGTTGTTCCTGTTGATAAAATCGATGCAGAAGCTGTCGTTTCAGATTTGCTCGATGGCTTCACTGCTGATACTCTTTTGACTTCAGGAACTGAATCGATGGGTTACACTTCAAATTACATAAGTTTTGCAACTACTTCAAAAGCCTATTCTTTTATCAAATATGCATCTGCAGGTGCTGGTTTTGCAAATAAAAATTCCATCTCATCAAAAGGTCTTTATCAACCGTTTACAAATAATGGAACAACCTATTTAACTCAAGTAGAACTCGGACTTGATAATAAAATACATAACTACTATCTTGTCGGTTCTGATAACAGTTATGTCACTTGGAAAAAGAGCGGATATTACAATCCATTCAATTCATTATACGGGTCCGATTTCTCATCAAATAGTACAAATCCCTATCAATTAGATTTGAAGATGAATGATGCTGATAAGACTGATATATATCAAAATATTGCAAACTGTTTTACTGGAATCATCGGATATACATTAAAGAGTTTTTCACTTCTTACAAACGGTGTTTCAGCCTATGGTTATAAAATGACATTTGCATCATATCAAACAAGTTATGGTGAAAATAACACCTATGCAAATGGCACATTTGGAGAAGAAAGAAATGAAGATGTCGTTGAGCTATTAACACCATTTGAAGGTGAAGAAAAAAGCGATTTAAACGAAAGATTAAAAGCTTTGAAAGCTGGAAATTATAAAGTTGATATCACCCTTCCAAATAGATTGTATAAAGCTGAAGTCTATGGAAATAAATCAGTAATCTATGATTTATATCATACCGACAATACAAAATTTGGAAGCTATGGATATTATCAAATATCTTCAAGCAAAGTCCAAGGTATCACTAGAATTGGAAATGATATCTATACAGATTCTTCATCTATCGATGGAGTGATGTCATCAATACTTCCTTCATTCAATATTTCTTCTGTCTTATTCGATAAAAGCGATGAATCGACAAATAAAAAAACAATTTATAAATTAAATGAAGATATTGCTTCAAAATTATCTGTCGAAGAAGTTTATTATGGATTACTTGGAAGCACTGTTCTTGGATCTCTAACTATCGAAATTGAAAAAGATAAAACCACCATCATAAATGATATGGATAATGTCGGTGAAGAAAAATTTGTCTATTATGATTTAGAAAAAGTTACTGATTTTACAGCGAATATTCATTCTACATGTGATTCTCTTAAATGGTCGCAAATTTTCTCTAATCAACCGACTGAATATCAAGCATTGATAAGTTCAACGATCGATGAACAATCACTTGATACCTTCCCAATTATTGGAGGAACTTCTTCTTATATTACTTTGGTATCAAATACAAAACGTGGTTTAGTTCAAGCTGTCGTTTCTATCTCTGATTATAATGATGGAATAAATAAAATTGAAGCTTATAAAACAAAATGTGAAGAAGCTGGTTTTACAATCACAAAAAAGGAAAGTCAAACATTAAACTATATCATTTCTAAAGATGTGACTGTGGAAGGAAAAACTAAAACAATATCTGCTGATATTCTTCTTGCAGCTTCTTACTTTGATAATCCATCTGTAGTTATAACATTCTCATGCAAATAAAAAGGAAAACAACATGAAAAACAAATATTTATTAACTTTATCATTACTCGCACTTTTAACTTCTTGTAATAATAACAAAACAACAAGCACTTCAAAACCAACATCAACTTCAACAAATAATTCTACTTCTGTTAACTCTAATACAACATCAACAAGTAAGACTAGCACAAATTCAACTGCTAGCAATTCTACAAGTACAAATAGCAATACTGATACAAAATCAGATAGCAATTCTATCACTCCAAATCCCACTCCAGTAGTTAAGGCTTTGGATATTTCTGAATTACAAAAAGGATATGCCTATGATGGTACTTTAGATGATGATGGTTCACTTGATGTCTATAGAGTAGCTATCGGTGATAATGTTGTCGCTTTTAGAGAATATAGTGGCAAAAATGAAAGAACCCAAGGTTGGAAAGATACAACTTTAAAAATACATAAAGCTTATTCATATGAACCAACAATCAAAGAAAATGATCCTAAGACATATTTAGGTTATTCTTCATATGATTTAAATGGTGAAGTATTACACACTGTTATAGATGTTTATGATTCTACTACCTACCAAAGTTCACCAATCGAATGGAAATATGCTGGTTTAGATAATTTCTTTGCTGATTTAACAAATGCAGATTTCACCAAAAATGATGATGGAACTTATTCTCTTGATTTGACAAAAGATTCAGTTAAAGAATTAGAATCTAAGATTAAAACTCAAGTATTCCCAGCAGCACAAAACGACTTTGCTAAATACGAAACAATGACACTTGATAGTTATAAGTTAACTGTTGACGAAGATTTAAAGCCAACTGGATTCTCTTGTGAAATCACTGGAGCGGCTTATTCTTGGTATCCTGATACAACCTATAAATTCACCGGTACTTTCACATCCGTTGGTGAAAATTCAGCATCAAAGTTACAAGCCTTACAAAAAGACCAAGACCTTGAAACAGCATTGAATAAATTGAAAGCACAAAATTATAAATTCCAAGTTTCAAATTATAGGCATGGCGATGGTTATTATACAGATACAGTTTCTCATTTCAGTACCGGTTATGTAGATTCAACAACAATGATTTATACAATAGACGATACAAAAATCGGTTATACCAAGATTGATGATACTCATTATCGTAAATTCGATGCTGATAGCAAAAAATATGAAAGTACTACTTCAACCGAAGGTGATATGTTTGCTGATGTTCTTTCTAGATTCGATTTCAATTCTACAATCTTTAAAAAGATTTCTAGCAAAATCGGAACCGATGGTGTTGATGTTTACACTGCAAAATTAAATGATTTCTATTCTGTCAATGGCAGTAAGAAT
Source organism: Paludibacteraceae bacterium (assembly GCA_963617725.1). Taxonomy (GTDB): domain Bacteria; phylum Bacillota_I; class Bacilli_A; order RFN20; family CAG-288; genus Enterosoma. The sequence goes on along the minus strand of CAVEQA010000019.1, from coordinate 14,159 downwards.
GCATTTACTTCCATATTTACCCCAAAATATGTCAAGGGATCAAACTCAAACATTGATTCAACTTTAAAAGTCATTGTCAGTGATGATGAGATTGAATTCTCAATACAAAGTGATGATGATCCAAGTATCCTCAATGTTCGTTATTATGGTTTTGGTTCTGTTGAAGCCTACGATGTAAGTAATATATCTGAACCAGCAACTGAAGCTGAATAATCAATTACCACAAGCTTGTCTCTCGACAAGCTTTTTTTAATTATTTTATTTTTATCATATTAAAAATGTTAAAATATATGTGGTAATAAAAGGAATTGAACAAAGCTGATTCATTTTTCTTAAAAAACTAATCAAACTATGTTAAATTTCTAAAATTGTTAAAGGAGTAAAGAATGGAATACATTACATTAACACTTAGTGGATTATCATTTATTTTAATGATTATTATTTTAATAATTGTCATCAAAAATAAGAAGAAAGACGAGGTTAGAATCCGTGATGAAGATTTAAAGAATATTCAAAATTCAGTAAAAGAATCTATAAATGATTTAAGTCTTAGCGTGAGCAGTTTAATCGCCGAAAAGAATTCATCACTGATGTCTCAATTAGATAATAAGGTAAATGTTCTTTTATCTGATATTAATAATCTTTCAAAATCATTTGAAAACTTTAAAACAGAATCTTTGAAAATTCAAAAAGAACACAATAAAGAATTATTTGATCAAATATCAAAACTCAACAATGATTTAAATTCAACGAATAAAATATATCAAGATAAGCTCAATGAAATGTTGACTAAGAATTATGAAAATCAAGTAGAATCATTCGCTGATTTCCAATTAGAATTTACAAATTCATACAACAAACAAAAAACAGAGATACTTGATAAACTATCTTCTGAAATAAAATCATTCAATGAAGCTGTCAAAAATACACTTACCGAATTTAACACTTCAATCAAAGATAAGCTTGAAGATTTCAAAAAAGATAACAAAGAATCAATAACAAATTTAAGTGTTACTGTTAATAAAAATCTTGATGATATCAGAAAAGACAATAATGAAAAGCTCGATAAAATCAATGAATCAGTAAATGAGAAACTTCAAAAGACATTAGAAGAAAAATTGCAGAATTCGTTCAACAGTGTTATTGAAGGTTTTGCTCAAGTCAATAAAGCAGTGGGTGAAATAAAAGGATTAGCTACTGATGTCGGTTCCCTTAAAAATGTTTTAACCAATGTCAAATCAAAAGGAATTCTTGGTGAAGTAATATTGGGAAATATCATCCGAGAATTCTTGACTGCAGGTCAATATGAAGAAAATATCGCGACTAAAAAAGATTCAAATGAAAGAGTTGAATTCGCAATCAAATTGCCTGGAACTAAAAACGATTGTATCTATCTACCTATCGATTCTAAATTCCCTTATGAGTCTTATTCAAGAATTCAAGAATCAAGTGATATTGATGAAATTAAAGAAGCAAAACAACATTTGAGAAGTGATCTTTTAAAATACGCAAAAGATGTGTCAACCAAATATATTGATGTACCTAATACCACTGATTTTGCCATAATCTTCTTACCATTAGAAGGTTTATATCTAGAAGCTTTAAATATGGGTTTATTTGAAGAAATCCAATCAAAATATAAGGTTAATCTGACAGGTCCTACAACACTGACTGCTTTTATCAACTCCTTGAATATGGGATTTAAGTCTTTGTTGATTCAAAAGAAAAGTGCGGATGTCTTCCAATTGCTAGGAGCTGTTAAAACAGAATTTGGCAAGTTTGCAGATGCCTTAGAAAAAACTAAGAACAAAGTTGATTCTGCAGCTGATGAATTAGAAAAACTTGTCAGCACAAGAACTAGAGCTATGAATAAAAAATTGAGCACTATTGAAGCCCTAGATGATGAGACAACAAAATTGATATTCAATATTCAAGATGAAAAATGCAAACAAAATGATGAATGACAACATATTTTCTTTTTAAAAATCTCACATTTTTTCTCAGTCTACTTTAAAAAAATATCGAAAAACATTATCATATACAAGGTAATTAAGGAGGACTATTATGTCTACACCACACAATGAAGCTGAAGTCGGTCAAATCGCAAAAACTGTCTTGATGCCAGGCGATCCTTTAAGAGCTAAATTCATAGCTGAGAATTTTTTAGAAGATGCTAAATTAGTCAATACAATCAGAAATATGTATTGCTATACAGGAACATATAAAGGAAAGAAAGTTTCTGTTATGGGTAGTGGTATGGGTATTCCATCTATCGGTCTTTATTCCTATGAACTTTACAATTTCTATGGAGTTGAAAGAATTATCCGTGTTGGAACTGCAGGAAGCATTCGCCCAGAACATAAACTCTTTGATATCGTTATCGCAAATGGTGCTTGCACAAACTCTAATTTTGCAAGTCAATATAATTTACCTGCTGGCACCTTATCCGCTGTTGCAAGCTATGATGCCTTATCTTGTGCTGTTGAATCTGCTAAAAAGCATGGATATCGTCACTTTGTCGGTCAAGTTTTCTCTGCTGATAACTTCTATAATGATCCAAAAGAAGTTTGGGAAAAATGGGCTGATATGGGTTGCCAAGCCATGGAGATGGAATCTTATGGTTTATATGTAACTGCAGCTAAAGCACACAAAGAAGCTTTATCTATCGTCACAATTTCTGATTCTTTAATCACTCACGAAGAAACTACTCCTGAACAAAGACAAACATCATTCACTCATATGATGGAAGTCGCTTTAGATTGTATCAAAGAATAAATCTTAAATTAATATGGTTAAATTGGTTGTTTTCTTAGTATTATTTACAGTTATTTTTGTCGCCTTAATATTAGGCTTCTTTAGTGATGACATAAAAAGAGTTTTTGAAAAGAAAAATCACAAAAAGAATGTGTACAAATGTCTGCATTATTTCGTTGAAGAAAACGACCAATTATTGATTAATGATGCTTGTTTCTATTTCAAAGATGATACTTCAAAAGCTAATTATATCGATCACATATTGATATGTGATAAATATGTATACATCATCAAAGACTATGTGAATGATGGAGGAATCTCAGGTAATGTTGTCGATCCTCATTTATTCCAACTGGATATTCACGGCAATAAACATAAGATAGATAATCCTGTCATTCAAAATCTTGAAATGGTTGAAAGAATTGAAAAATTGACAAACATCAATCACGATGAGCATCTTTATGTCTCAGTCGTTGTCTATAACAATTCTTTAGTTGTCCCTAAAGGTATCGCTATCAAGAATCAAAATAGCTGGTTTATTCCTCTCAAAGATTTGATAAAAACAATCAAAACTGCTGAAGAAGATGATATTCAACCGCTTCAAACTGAAAAAAGTCAAAAATTAGCTACTGCTTTGAAAGAGAGATCTGACGAGATCAAAAAGAGATTGCTTGAAAGCCAAACTAAAACAAAAAAGTGATTTGTCAAAGCGTTTTCACAACTTTAAAAACTTCGATTTTATCGAAGTTTTTTGTTTTTTTGTAAAAAATATTTCTTCCTTTTATTAAATCACTTAATTAAAATATTTAAGCTTCGAGTAGAAGTGAATTTTAAAGAAAGGTCAGATATATGATTAATATCTATGTCAAGGATATGACAATATCCGATGAGGATTTATTAGCCACAAAAATCTCTTCCTCCTCTCTTAAAGCTACCATCCTTCACAATCAGAAGACTGTTTGTTGTAATGTCAGTGATGCCGAAGAAATAATGGAAATCATTCATAACGCCGGGCTCACCCCAAGCGTATAAAAATGTTTGCTTCTCTCAAAGAGAAGTTTTTTATTTTAAGCGATTATTCAAATAGATATTAATCACTATTTTATTGAGATTTAATTACTTTTTAAATATTTTATATTTAAACTTTTT
>CAVEQA010000019.1:0-10246 GCA_963617725.1 Paludibacteraceae bacterium | reverse complement strand
ATGTATATTGTGAGGCCTTCAAATGAAAGAAAATTTAGAGCTTAAAAAAATAAAAGAACAAAGGAAGAGAATTTTTAATAAGAGCATTTTTCTTGACTTATTATTACTGATTCCTCCGATAATAATTCAAATTGGACTAGTCCTTTTAGCTTGTACTACATTCACGAGTTCATTATTATTGACTTATTTTGTTCTTCCGATGTTTTACACTGTTGAAAGAAGAATCACTGCTAAAATATCTGGTATTGGAAATTCTGATTTTTCCTATGCTGATGGATATAGATGTTTCTTTAGAAAAAGAGAAGGCGGTATCTTCGGTATCATCTTATCTTTTATCGGAAGTTTAGCTTTGGGAATCTTATTCTATTTTGCACTTTCTACTACTTTCCCATATCTATGCAATACTTTTGAAGGGGCAAGAGAAGTTTACGATACCATTTATGAAAATTTGAGTTCTAACGGAATGGTAGATCAAAAACAATTCATCGAATACTTATCAACGAATATGCATCTATTATCTAGACCTCTTGCAATTCTTATCGGATGTGTGTGTTTTGTTCCTACTCTTTATTTCTTCTTCTACTGCATTGATACAAATCTATGTGATCATCACTTAGCAAGCATTGTATTACCTGATATTGATTTGAATATTTCTGCAAGTGAAGCTAGAGGATTAAGCCGTGGCAGTTTCAAACGTTATCTCTTCAAAAAGAGATTTTCATATGCTTTTAGACTCAATTGGATCTACTACTTACTTTACGCTCTTCTTTATGCTGGTACTTTGTATTTATTCAGCAACATTCAAGCTATAAATATTCCAAGCATGTTATTGCTTGTTATTGCAACTCCTAGTTTATCGATTTGTTATGCTACCATTTTGAATTATTTCATCTTAGCTAACGAATATGCGACTTTAGAAGTCATTGCAAATGATTTATTGAGCACACTTCCTGAACCTTTGAAGGCATCCATCTATCAAACCTACATCAATCCGAATTACAATCACGGAATTGAAAGTGAGATCAGAGGGTGTTTCATCCCTAGCAATGTAAATCAATTCACAAATACAACAAATACTTATAATAGTAACGAAGTCGAAACTACTTACGAATCAAAAGAGGAAAGGAAGGAAGAAAATAAAAAATCTTCCGAGCCTAAATTTGGCATGTTCGATTTTTCTTCAAATGAAGAAACTGAAAATAAAAATAACGAGGATAAAAAATGATAAGTGTTGGTATTGATATCGGTTCGACAACAATTAAAGCGATAGTTTTAGATGATGATAACAAAATAATTTATTCTTCTTACGAAAGACATTTTTCAAGAATCAGTGAAAAACTTCAAGAAGTATTAACTTCTCTTGAAGAAGGAGTTTTAAAAGGAATCAGAGAAGTATCTCTTGCATTTACAGGCTCCGCCGGTATGGGTATTGCTGAGGGATGCAATTTTCCATTCTACCAAGAAGTCTATGCCACAAGAGAAACGACTAAGAACTTCTATCCTGAGACAAACTGCATCATCGAACTCGGTGGTGAAGATGCTAAAATCTTATTTTTAACTGATGGTGTTGAAGTCAGAATGAATGGTACTTGTGCTGGTGGCACCGGCGCCTTCATCGATCAAATGGCTTCCTTATTGAATGTCAAAACAGAAGAAGTCAATGAATTAGCAAGCCATCATGAAAGAACTTATACAATCGCCTCTAGATGTGGTGTCTTTGCAAAAAGTGATGTTCAACCACTTCTCAATCAAGGCGCTAAAAAAGAAGATATAGCAGAAAGTATCTTCTATGCTGTTGTCAATCAGACAATCGCAGGTCTTGCTCAAGGAAGAGAAATAGAAGGCAATGTCATGTATCTTGGTGGCCCTTTGACTTTCATGAGTGAACTCAGAAATGCCTTTGATAAAACCTTAAAAGTCACTGGTTTATTGCCAGAGAATTCATTATATTTTGTCGCTATTGGTGCTGCTCTTCTTGCTAAAAAAGATAAAAAAATTGATATTTATTCCATCATGGATAAAGTCAAATCCTATAGAAATAATGAGAACTTCTCCTATATCGAGCCACTTTTCAATTCCAGAGATGACTATGATGAATTTGTAAAACGCCATGAAAAAGATCATGTTGATATCTTATCTTTAGATGATTACAAAGGTCCTTTATATTTAGGCGTTGATTCTGGTTCAACAACTTTAAAAGCTGTCGTTATAGATAAAGACAAAAATATAAGATATAATTCGTATATGTCAAATAAAGGTGATCCTATCGCCTTACTTCAAAATGTTCTCTTAGATATTTATTCCAAGATGAACGATGGATGTTATATCAAAGGAGCAACCAGCACTGGATACGGAGAAGAACTTGCTAAAAACGCCTTTGGATTTGATCATGGAATCGTTGAAACTATGGCTCATTTTGAAGCAGCCAAACACTTCTTACCAGATGTAGAATTTGTCATCGATATCGGTGGCCAAGATATCAAGTGTTTCCGAATCAAAAAAGGATATATCGAGGATATTTTCTTAAATGAAGCTTGTTCCTCAGGATGTGGTTCTTTCCTTCAAACATTTGCAAACGCTCTTGGATATGATATTTCTGATTTCAGCAAGCTTGCTATCGATGCAAAAAGACCTGTCAATTTAGGATCTCGTTGTACTGTCTTTATGAATTCGTCTGTCAAACAAGCTCAAAAAGATGGTGCAAGCGTCAATGATATCTCCGCAGGTCTTTCTATCTCTGTTGTTAAAAACGCTCTTTATAAAGTTATCCGTTGCTCAAGCAAAGAAGATTTAGGAAAGAAGATTGTCGTCCAAGGTGGCACTTTTTTAAATGATGCTGTTTTAAGAGCTTTTGAAAAAGAATTAGGCATCGATGTCATCAGATCAAATATCGCAGGATTGATGGGTGCTTATGGAGCTGCCCTTGATGCGATGGCATTGAATTTAGATAAATCAAATATGCTGAGCTATGAAAGAGTTAAAAACTTCCATAGAAAAGTCAATATGGTCACCTGCCAAGGATGCCAAAATCACTGCAAATTGACCATATCCATCTTTGATGATAAAAGAGTTTTCATCGGTGGTAATAGATGTGAAAAACCGATCACTAAAAAAGCTGTCAATCTCAGAGAGGATTTATACGCCTTCAAATATCGTCTTTTAAGAAGCTATAACCACGAAAAATCAGATCCAAACTTATATCCAATGGGTAAAATCGGTTTTCCTATGGGCTTAAGTTTCTATGAATTAACTCCATTTTGGTCAACATTATTCACCGAGCTTGGATTCCAAGTCGTATTGAGCGATCATAGTTCAAATAAATTGTATCATTCAGGTCAGATGACAATTCCAAGTGATACTGTCTGTTATCCAGCTAAAATCATGCACGGACATGTCATCAATCTCATCGAAAAAGGTGTGAATGATATTTTCTATCCATGTATGTCCTATAATGTCGTAGAGAAACATACAGACAATCATTACAACTGTCCGGTTGTCGCTTATTATAGCGAAGTCTGCAAAAACAATATGAAGATTCTTCGTAGCAATAACATCAGATATATCAATGATTATTTCAATCTTTCAGAAAAAAAATATTTTGCTGATAAATTCTATGAACATATGAAAAAATACTATCCGTCTTTAAATTTGTTAAAAGTTAAACACGCAGTTGAAAAAGCTTATCATGAATACGCAAAATATGAAATGATCATCCAACAAAAAGGTGAACACATCATCGAAGAAGCTAGAAAAGAAAATAAGACAATCATCGTTCTAAGCGGTAGACCATATCATGTCGATCCTCTTATCAATCATGATATCGACCGTTTGATCTTAGGATATAACTGTGCAGTTGTCAGTGAAGATGTCATCTCAAGACTTGCTACAAAACTCGATCCTGCTACTGTTTTAAATCAATGGACCTATCATTCTAGATTATATAAAGCTGCTAATTATGTCACCACTCAAAAAGACATGCAAATCTTACAGCTTGTCAGTTTCGGATGTGGTGTTGATGCTGTTACCAGTGATGAGGTAAGAGATATTCTTGAACGTCATAATAAGATTTACACCCAAGTTAAAATTGATGAAGTCACCAATCTTGGAACTGTCAAAATCCGTATTCGTTCTTTGTTAGAGGCTTTAAAAAAGAAGGAGAATAACGAAAAATGATTTATCATTTCCATCATTATCCAAAAGGCAAAGATGGATTCTACCGCGATAAAAACGGAAGAATCCTCTTCACCAAAAAAATGAAAAAGACTCATACATTACTTTTCCCAATGATGGCTCCTATTCATTTTACAATGCTTCAAGAAGTCTTAGCTCATTATGGATATCACGCCGAACTTCTCACAGACACCAGTCCTGAAATCGCACAGACAGGTCTAAAATACATTCAAAATGATATGTGTTATCCTGCTATTCTCAGCTGTGGTCAAATGATCCACGCACTTCAAACAGGTAAATATGATTTAGATAAAGTTTGTGTTTTGATAACTCAAACTGGTGGTGGTTGCAGAGCTAGTAACTATATCTCATTATTGAGAAAAGGTTTGAAACATGCTGGCCTTGAAAAAGTGCCGGCCGTTTCACTCAATATGTCTGGTCTTGAACCAAATCCAGGACTTACAATCACCTTAGGACTTATCAGAAGATTATTAGCAGCTGTCATCTACGGAGATATGTTGATGGTTTTAAAGAATCAAGTAGAACCATATGAAGTCAACAAAGGTGAAGCTGAAAGATTAGTCAAAACTTGGCAAGATAAACTCTGTGATCAACTCTTAAATTCCAACGCCTATAAAACTAAGGTATTAGAACAAAACTTGAATCAAATCTCCGATGATTTTGCAAAGATCAAACAAGATGGAGTCAAGAGAGTTAAGGTTGGTATTGTCGGTGAAATCTACGTTAAATACGCATCTCTTGGAAATAACAACCTTGAGAAATTCTTACGTGATCAAGATTGTGAAGTCAACCTTCCTGGCATGATGAATTTCATCCTTTTCAAAATCGATAATCGTATCGAAGATTGCAAATTATACGGCGGTCATAAATTGAAATTATGGGTTTGTAAAAAATTATATGACTATGCGACTAGCATTCAAATAGCATTCAATGAAGCTATCGCTAGAAACAAGTGTTTTGAAGTCCCGTCTCCTTACACCAAGGTCAAAGAATACGATAAAGATATCAACGGATACGGAAATAAGATGGGTGAAGGTTGGTTATTGACAGGTGAAATGCTCGAACTTGCAAATACCGGATATGAGAACATTGTCTGCACTCAACCATTCGGATGTCTTCCAAATCATATCTCTGGTAAAGGTATGATTCGTAGAATCAGAGAAGTTTGCCCACAAGCTAATATCGTCGCTGTCGATTATGATGCTGGTGCTCCTAAAGTCAATCAAGAGAACCGTATCAAGTTGATGTTATCTCTCGCAAAAGAAAATCTTGATAAAAAACTTCAAGAAGAGAAAAAAGAAAACAAATAAAATTCAACTAGCAACTAGTTCGGTTGCTAGTTTTTTTGTATAAAAAAATCCTATCTCTAAGAAGAGATAGGATGTATTTTTTAAAGTTTCTTTTGTTTGTTATTTTGTTTGACTAATCTTACAAAATAATAAATGACAAATAAGCAAGTGATGATGACTTCAGTGACAATAATATACCAATTGTTGATCTTGATAGCATATGGAATGAGATAAGTAGCATTAGTGACATCACCAATTTTAACTTTATTTTGTGTCAAATAGAGATATGATTGACCGATTGTAGCACCGATAGATAACATGATGATGAAGTCAGCAAGATAGGTTCCTTTGTGTTTACCTTTGGTGAAGATAAGACCAAAGATGAATAATAATACTGCAACACCAAGAAGACCGAATAAATAATAGGTCATAGTCTTAAAATCAAGTTTTAAAACACTATAGCCGATGTATTCGCCGATTGTCAAAACGAACATGATAAGACACATAAAACATGGGAAGATAAATCTATTTTTTGGTTGATATTTTTTAAATTCTAATTTCAACGCTTTCTTTGCTTCTTCTTCAGCAATAACGAAATTCATTCCCTCATTTTTATTTTTCTCTAATTCATTTGTATAAAATGAACACAATTCGTTATAGTTTTTCTTATTATAAATATCTTTCTTTTTTAAAACATCTTTAATCAATTCTTTGATAGCTTGTTCTCTCATAATTAGCTCCTTATTACAAAGTAATATTATTCTACACTAATAATTCTCATTAGTCATCATTAAATATTCAATTTAACAATTATATTTCAATTTTATAATTAGCAATTGTATCTTTTACAAAATAAATAACACTTATGTTATTTATTTCTTTTAAAGAAAAGTTATTTGAAAGTCTTTCTAATCCTTCTAATACAACTGTTTTAAAATCTCTTAACGAAAATGCGTTTCTATTTGTAGGAATGTATAAAGTATCTTTTAAAACAAAAACACCATTTAAGATATTATCAACATCAATCTTCAATTCACAATTATCATTTACAGGAAGAATTGTTAGGAAACATCTGAATAGTGAACGAATAGATAATAGAGAAATATCAAAGATTCTTTCTCTATTCTTCTTAGCTTCTTGAATTATTTTTTTATCTAGATTATTACCGTTATTAGCAAAATCAATCACGATGATTGGGAAAAATGTTGCAAGTAAGGTGGAGACATCCACACATTTCAGTCCAAAGATAAAATCTTTTAATACAACTTCAGCTTTAATTATTTCATTATTGACATTATCCTTGAATTCTTCTGGTGAATTATTCAGTACTTTTTGAAAATATGATTTTATTACAATTTCACCTTTCTTACCTTCATCTTTTCTTTTAGCTTTATAAAAAATACAATCAGCGATAAGAGCGTATAATTTATACGCTATGATATTTTCATCGCTCACTTTTTCAAGTTCTACTTTTTTATCGTAATCAAATCTACTAGATGCTTTTTCACCCATGACAAAAAAATTAATTTTTTTATCATCATCTATAGATTGAACTAACATTCTCATTTTCTCTTTATTCATATCATTTAATACCTCTTAAATTATATCACTTTAAACTCTTATTTTGTTGTCTATTCTTAAAATTAAAAATGATAAATAATGTTAAGATTACATATTTTAATAATAATTCTAGTTTTAAAGATGAATAAACTTTATAATAACCTAGTTAAGAGAGGAAAAATCATATGAATTCACAAAGAATCGTCGTTCTAGATTTTGGTGGTCAATACAATCAATTGATTGCAAGAAGAGTTAGACAGTGTCATGTTTATAGTGAAGTTCTTCCGTATACTACAGATATTGAGAAATTAAAAGATCCTAGTATTAAAGGTATAATTTTTACAGGTGGTCCAAATTCTGTTTATGATGAAAAAAGCCCACATATTTCCAAAGAGATTTTTTCATTAGGAAAACCGATTCTTGGAATTTGTTATGGAGCTCAGTTAATCGCTTATACCTTAGGTGGTAAAGTTGAACCATGTTCAAAGAGTGAATACGGAAATACGGAAATAAATCTCCATATCGTTTCTAGTTTATTTGAAAAAGTCCCACAAAAGACTTCCGTCTTCATGTCTCATACTGATAAAGTTACAGTCTTACCAAAGGATTTTATCAATACAAGTTCAAGTGAAACTTGTGAAAATTCTTCTTTCGAAAATAAAGAAGGTACAATTTTTGCAACACAATTCCATCCAGAAGTTGAACATTCTGTCGATGGTCAAAAAATGCTCGAAAACTTTGTCCTTGAAATCTGTCATTGCGAACCATCTTGGAGAAGTGAGGATTTCATCAACGCTAGAATCGCCGAAATAAAAGAACAAGTCGGAGATAAAAAAGTGATTCTTGGATTGTCAGGCGGTGTCGATAGTTCAGTAACTGCTGCAATATTGAGCAAGGCAATCGGAAAGAATCTCTATTGCGTTTTCGTAGATCACGGCTTAATGAGAAAGAACGAAGCTTTAGAAGTAGAAGAAGTCTTCGGACCAAAAGGAAAATTCGATTTGAATTTCATCCATGTCGATGCCAGTGATTTATTCTTCGAAAAATTACAAGGTGTCACAGAACCAGAACAAAAAAGAAAGATCATCGGAGCAACTTTCCTTGAAGTATTCCAAAAAGAACAAGACAAATTATCAGATGCTGAATTTTTAGCTCAAGGAACTATCTATCCAGATAGAATCGAATCTGGTCTTGGAATTTCAGCTAAAATCAAATCACATCACAATGTCGGTGGTCTTCCAAAAGATATGAGATTCAAAGGTTTAGTTGAACCTTTAAAAGATTTATTCAAAGACGAAGTTAGAGAAGTAGGAACTCTTTTAGGACTTCCAGATGAATTAGTCTATCGTCAACCATTCCCAGGACCTGGACTTGGAGTTCGTGTCATCGGAGAAGTCACTAGAGAAAAAGTTAAAATAGTTCAAGAAGCCGATTATATCTTCAGAGAAGAAGTTAAAAAGGCAGGCTTAGATAGAAGTATTTCTCAATATTTTGCAGCTTTGAGCAATATGAGAAGCGTTGGTGTTATGGGTGATGGAAGAACCTATGATTATGCCATTGTTCTTCGTGCAGTTTTGACCGACGATTTCATGACAGCAAAATCATTCAATTTCGATTACAATACAATTTCTCGTATTTCTGATAGAATTGTTAATGAAGTAAAAGGTGTAAATCGTGTTCTTTATGATTTCACAAGTAAGCCGCCGTCAACTATTGAATTAGAATAATTTAACGATTTAAAAAAGCTATCTGATTTGCCTCAGGTAGCTTTTATTTTTAATACATTATGTTTGTAACTACTATTTTGAATAAATCGCATCATTTATACAAGCAATACCGATTCATGCTGATACCTTCCTTTTTAGAATGTTCTGCAAGAGAACGATGAAGGCTATGTGGAATTCTAATTTTAAACTGACCAGAATAATCATCTAAGCTATCTAGCTTATGAATTTCAACACCATCTTCAATGGCCGCATCTAACCACGCTTTCTTTGCATCTAAAGCTTTTGCAACTGCTGATTCAATAGTTTCTCCACAAGAAAAACATCCTGGAAGTTCTGGAAATGAAAACACGAAACCGCCTCACTTTCCACGATTTGTTTTACCATCTCTACATAAACTTTCTTTATTGATTCATGCTTAGGTATCGTAATTGGCGGGAATCCAGCTTTTCAGAATGTGTAATGACTACTTCCAACTTTTGGAGCATTCATACATATCCATAGTTTTCCAATACCTTACACAATTCATCAAACCGGAGGTCTTTTGATAAAGATGCTACTATGCATTTATAAATCAGCAATATATCTTGACTTTAGAAACAAGTCTTCCTCTTCTTGTCTCTTTTGGATTCGATAAATAAATGAACTTACCATGTCCTCTGATAGAAACACGATTATTCTCTTTTAAATTATGAGAATTATTTTTGATTGTCAAACCATCGACAAACACACATTCTTTTCCAATTAGTTCTTGAGCATCTCTTCTTGATAAATTAAAAACTTCTGCGATAATACAATCAATTCTTTCTGATGAGATATGAATCACTTTTTCGTTATAATTTTGCTTAAAAGGACAATCTTTCAACGGTATTTCTTCAACATCAACAACCGTATGCTTTACTTTTTTTATCTCATCTTTAACAAAAGAAGAAATTTGTCTATTTATAAATACATATCCATCAAGACCATCGGTTAAGATATCACCATATTGATCTCTTTCATATCCTAATTTCATAAGTGCACCTAAATAATCTCGATGATTTAAATTATCGGCAAATTTAATATTTTTAGGATAAATATGAACACATGAAATACAACTGGTGATTTCTTCATCTAACACTTCTTTATCATTTAAGAAAGAAGGTATAAAAAATATCATTTTACGATCGCTATCTTCATGTCCACCATCAAGTATGAAATCAGCATCTAGATACTTTTTCTTTTTAGGATCAATGTGTGATTCCATCAAAAAATTAAAAAAATAATTTTGTTCAGACAATGATAAGAAATCAGTATGAGTTATATATCCTTTGCTTGATGAACGATGAGCTAATTCCTTAACTCTAGCAATAAGAACATCTATTTCTTCCATACAATTAATTATACATTATAAAAACTTATACTCGTATGTCTATATTTTTAATAAAAATTTTATTACGTTTTATGAAAGCTCTTTCATTAAAAAATTAATTAATGTTAACC
>CAVEQA010000018.1:0-20576 GCA_963617725.1 Paludibacteraceae bacterium | reverse complement strand
TTAGTTGTAATTACATAATTTACTTTATATAATTTTATTTTGAAAATTGGAGGCCATAATAAATGAAAAAGAAAAACCTTTTACTTTTATCATTAGTTTCTCTTGCATTAGTTGGATGTAACAATAATTCAACAAGCACAAACAAAACTAGTGGTACTAGCAATTCTATTGTCAATTCCGATAAGACATCAGTAAATAGCAATACTGCAAAACCAAGTTCTAGCTCTACTGATAAAAAAGACACAACGACTACTTCTACATCAACCAAATCAGATTCAACAACCTCTACAAGCGATAAAGAAGATATCTATGACCAGACTGAATGGCCACTTAGTATCGCTAAGGTAATGTACAAAAAGCTCGATAAAAGATTTGTTCCTTATGTTGATTTAAAACCGACAAAGGAAGCAAAATTAATCGGTTCATGGAGTTTAGAAAAATCAACTTATACAATTATCAGTGATTATTCCTCTCTTTCTACTTCAATGATTGAAGAAGCAAAGCAAACTTATGAGACTGCTGGTTGGACTACTGCTGTTGAAGATACTTCATTTGCTGCAACAAATGCAGAAAATGATTTGACAGTAACCCTAAAGCTTGAAGATGAAGTCTTAACTTTCACTATCAAATTTGATGAAGAATTCGATGCCACCAAAGTCAGTGCCTGGGATGATGATTTACTTGCTGAATTAAATCAAACTTTTAAAAATCACGGAGCTGATATTCCTTTTATCTATTTAGGAACTATCAATCCTGAACTCAACGAGAGTTCTTATGGTGGAACTTATGAAATCAATGGTGGGATTTGGGATGATTCAATCAAAACATTATTCCAAACTGCTTTTGAAAACGCAAATGCTTCCATCTCTGGTGATAATAAATGGGTAGTCGAAGAAGATTATAGTGATGTTGTTGCAACAAGAACTCTTGATGATGGATGCAAATTCAAAATTACATTGTCTAATAAATCGTCAAATGATTATGCAACATCTACTTCTAGTAACACTCCTTATTTAAGTATCATCTATTATCCAGTTTTCAATCCATCTTCCTCAACTTTAACTGATTGGCCAAGCGAAGTCCTTGATTATTTCAACACCAACTTAGAGGGTCATAGAATTCCGTATTTCTATATTGGTTCTGATAATATCAACACTTATCCATATTCTGAATCTGAAAACACCAAAACATTTTTGGGTGATTCATACACTTGGGATGATCAAATTTTCTCTTTAGCAGAAGCAGCAATAAATAATGAAAACTTAAACTTAGAAGATGAGTATAAATGGAAAAAAGTTGTTACTGATAACTACGATGGTTCAAAAATTTATACATTTACAAGAGATTATTCTGATGGTTGTAAATTATCTTTCGAGCTTAAAAACTCCGGCGAATACGCTTATGAAAGAGCTAGTATTTATATTAAATATTCTCCAAAATATACTGTTCCAGAAGGAGCAAAGTGGTCTGATGATATCTTAAGTAAATTCCAACAATATTTTGGAACTCAAGATATTCCATTTATTTATCTCGGTAGTGATGATTATATATCTACATCATGGAATGCACCGACAAAATCTCTCACTATTACAGGTGGAAATTATTATCCTTCACTTTTAGATGGTGCTACTAATACTTTCACATCAGCTTTAGGATGGAATGGACAAGTAGAAACAGTAACTGCTCAAGAATATAGCCAAGAATACACTTATAAGAAATACGTAGCAACTAAGACAATTGATACTGAAAACGATAAAAAGTTAACTGTCGAAGTTGAAGGAAGCTTACATGGCACTTATTACACTGATGGAACTGATGGAAGTGCTCAATTAAAAATCACTTTAAATGAACCATTCACACCTCCTACTGGAGAAAATGCAAGCTGGGATAAATACACAGATCAAGGTCAAAAAGTCAGTGACATAATTACTGATAAACTTGATGGTCACACTATCCCTTATGTCTACTTAAATGTAACAGATGTTACTACCTATTATTCACAAGGAGACAAGGCTTTCTACATTACAGGTGGTACTTGGGATGATGCAGTTTTAACTCATGCAAAGAGTCAATTTGAAGCTGCTACCATTTGGAGTGACATTAATATTGATCAAACTAATAAAGAATTCACTGCAAAATGTGAGCTTGAAGATGGTTGTAAAATGAATGTCTTAATTCATAAAAACAACAAAGGATACATCGAATATAAGACAACTATCGATTTTGCTTTCAAAGAAATGACTGCTTGGTCAACTGATGCTCAGACAATAATGAAGCAAGTATTAAATGGACATGTTCTTCCTATTGTTCAATCAGGAAGTACAAATCCAGAGATATATAATTATAGTGATACAGTTATCATTTCAAACAACAACTGGAAAGAAGGATTATTAGAAGAAACATCTACAAAACTTACAACTGAAGGTTGGAATTGTTTCATTGATAATAACATTTATCAAACCTATTATCAAAGATTAAATGTCTATAAAGAATTCGATGATGGTATCGTATATTTCTATGTTGCAAACACAAGCTATGGTTTCTATCTTGAAGCATCTTTCTTAAAGAAACCAACCACTCAAACCCAAACTGCATGGAATACTGCTGAAAAGGCAAATATTGATGCTATCACTGAAAACCAAACTGATACCTTAGTTCCATTCTTATATATGGGTGAAGGCACCTATGAAGTTAACGCAAATAAGAAAATCTATGGTACCGAGCTTTCAACTTATTCTGTCATCAAATATTATGAAACATTGAAGAGTTTAGGTTACACTGATTTCCATGTCTATTTTACCCAAAATGGAACAGTAGAATTCAGTGCAACTCATACTGATGCAAACGGTAATGTAATCACTATTAATGTTGATTCTCAAGGGCAATTTGATGAAGATTGGAATTATGTCTATGTTTTAGTCTTCGAAGTCACTTATACTAAAGCATCAACTGAAGCTTAATAAGGGAATTTATTAATTTTAAAGAAGTGGGATTTCTTTCTCACTTCTTTTTTATATCAATTTTTTGCAAATAAAAAATCTCATCTATACATTTATTTGTACAAATGAGATTTATTTTTAGTTATTCTTATTTCTTAACTGGTTTTCCTAAGAGTTTGAACATATTGCTCTTATAGATTTCAACACCTGGTTGATTGAATGGGTTGACATCTAATAAGTAAGCTGAGAATGCACATGCTCTGAAGAAGAAATACATAAGATTTCCAAGGTTATAGGCATCCATTTTTTCAATGGAGATGATATTAGCAGGAGTATGACCAGAAGTATGAGCATCAAGTGTTGCTTCATAAGCTTTGTTATTGATAAATGACATTGTCTTTCCAGCTAAATAGTTGAGATTATCGAGATTTTCTTTATCGGATGGAACAGTTACATCATGAATTGATTGTTCGCTTCTGATGATAGTTTCAAAAAGACATGGAGTTCCTTGTTGAATGAATTGTCCCATAGAATGTAAATCAGTTGTGAAAATACCAGAAGAACAAAGAAGAGCTTGATTTTCTTTTCCTTCAGATTCATCGAATAATTGTTTAAGCCATTCTTCAATCATCTTATTTTGTGGTTCATAGGAAACATACATTTCAGATGTAAATTTCTTTTGAATGTTTAAAAGATAACGAGTAGCTCCATATAAATAAGCAGGATTTGTCTTGTAATCTTTACCAGAATAATCCTTTTCACCATCTATAACACCATTTAAGAATGCTTCGATATCAATGCCAGCACAGGCTATTGGAAGAAGTCCAACTGGAGTGATAACTGAGAATCTACCACCGATATCATCAGGAATGACAAAGCACTTATATCCTTCAGCCTTAGCTTCAGTGATTAAAGCACCTCTTGCACGATCTGTTGTAGCGTAGATAGCATCTTTTAAATACTCGTGTCCATATTTTTCTTCGAGCATAGTCTTTAAAAGTCTGAATGCGACGCTAGGTTCTGTAGTGGTTCCGGATTTAGAGATGACATTGATTGCAAATTTCTTGTTTTGAAGGTGCTTCATAACTTGATAAGTATAATCAGCACTCAAAGTATTTCCTAAATAGATAATTTCAAAATTATCTTCTGGGAAAAGACCATTGATAGCATCGATAGCAGCTCTTGCACCAAGATAAGAACCACCGATACCGATGACGACAAGAGCTTCATATTCTTTGCGAATGTGTTCACTTGCTTTCTTGATATCTTCGATGTCATCTTGAGAGAAATGAGATGCGTAATCGACCCAACCTAAGAAATCAGCACCTGCGCCTGTTTTCTTTTCAATCTTCTCGGCAACAACTTCAGCTTTTGAGTCAACGACTGACCAATCTAAGTCAGCAAACTGATGTCCAACAGATTCGAATTTAACCATTTTGGTACCCTCTTTCCTTCGGATATATATTTATATCCCCTATTGAGTGAGCCTATATTTTAAACGATATATATTTCTAGTCAAAGAAGAAAACGCTACCGAGAATTTTATTTATATTTACTGCTTTTAAAAATATATGATTTTTGACCAATTATTCCTTAAAAATGCGCTTTAATAGCTCTAATTCATCAATTGTTGTCACTTTAAAGTTCTCGTATAAACCTGGATAGATTCTAACTTTTAACTTTTTAGAAACCGCTTTCTTAAAATCATCAGTATCATTTTTATCGTATCCATTCTCATAAATATCTAAGATTTTCTTATATAAAAATACTTGAGGTGTCTGGATCAAATATAAATCATCTCTAGATAGATATGAAATATCATCATCCTTAGCTTTCAAAATAGAATCATGCAAAGCTAAAACAGGAGTCATGGCATCATATCCTTGAATTGCGTTTGATAATTCTAAAATATATTCTTTTGATAATAAGACGCGATCTGAATCATGAATGAAGACATAGGAATCATCATTTAAACCTTTTAAAGCAAGCAATCCATTTTTAACCGATTCATTTCTATCTTTACCGCCATAAGTAAGTATGAATTCATAATCTTTAAACTCTCTTTTTAATATCTCAATTACTTTATCTTCATCTTCTTTATCGATGACTAAGACAATATGAGAAAACAAATTTGAAGTGATAGCACTATTTAAAGGATAAAGAAACATCTCCTTACCTTGTAATTTATAAAACTGTTTCTTGATATGAATCTTCTCATATAAACGACTACCACTTCCTGCTAATAACAAAATAAAATTCATGTTTTTTATCTCTTTTCTCTTTCTAAAATCACAAAAATATCATATCATTAAATAGTTAGGAGATTAACAAGATGTTTAATTTTTATGCCGAAAATTCAAATATTACTAGAACGATAATTTGGGTAGTTGTCATCATAGCTGTTGTTCTTGTCGTATTCTTAATCAGTTTCTTTATGACTTTATTATTCGTTAAGAAATTCCAAAAGAAAGCTTATCAAGCCTTAGATGATTTAGTTCCTTTTGAAAAAGAAAGATTTGAAAAGATCCATAAAGTCTATGACTATCTCATCATTGAAAAGAAATTGAGTGCATCGAATAATCCGATCAAAGAGATAATTCAAGACCAACAGATCATTTTCTCAGGAAATAGTATCGCAATGGATAAAGCTAAAGCCAATGATGACTTTTTAGTCTTATTCCTTATGAAATACATGAAGGAAAAATCATTGAAGAATAAAGATTCCTTCAAAGAATGTTATAAGACCTTAGAAGAAAATGATTATATGCAAGAGAGAAAAGATTCTCCGTATTACAAATATAACAAAATCGCACTTCGTTATAATTCCCTAAGTTCGATGATGACAGTTCAAGGATATTGTCAGCGCAAAGGCTATTTAAAAGCGCCTATCTTATAGTTTAATAAGCACCTAAGGTGCTTTTTTATTTAAAAAAATTCCTAACCTGAAAATCAGTCTAGGAATTAAATGATCAAGATTTTAAACAGTTCCATCATAATTATCGTCGTGATTGCCAATGGTATTTGGCATTAACACTTCTTAGCCATTAGCAACAAGGAAAGAACCATCGTTATAATTGAAATCATTCTTGATGAAATAATCAAACTTTGCAAGTCCAACTTTGGGACTTGAAACACTGACATTCTCTTCTAACGATTCATGGACATCATTGATAATGAAAAAAGTATCGTATAAATTATCAGGACCTCAACACTATTTGATGGTTCAACACTTTCAAACTTAAAGGTAGAAGCAGTGCTATTTATGCTTACATTATCAATAATACTAGAAGAGTTGTTAGTATTATTTTAATTCTCTTATTTCTTATTATTTGGTAATCCACCAGAGGTAAGTAACAATGATATTGCTAGAATGAGCAATCTACTTTTCATCTAATAAATCCAAATTTTCTTCACGGTTGAACATACAATATCCGTCATGATTATAGACATCGACTCTATTGTAAGTGAATTCTTGTTTTTTAGTATCTAAGAAAATACCACCTGCTTCTCTTACAATCAGATCAGGTGCACAGACATCCCATTCTTTTGTCATATTGGTGTAACGAATAGAAACATCACCTTGTCCAGAAGCTAAAAGAATCGCTTTAGTAGAAGCACCAGAGTGAATTATTTTTGAGATTCTATCACTATGTTTTTCCATAATTTTTCTCTCTTGTTCGACCTCATGTGTCTTGCTAGAAAGATAGACTAAATCATTGACTCTATCAGAAACTCTCAATTTATTTCTTGAATGATCAGCGTTGAATAAAAAAGCACCGCGTCCTTTATAAGCGTAGGCATAGCAATGATAAAACGGAATTCCGATAAAGGCGACTAATGGTTTTCCGTTTTTTACAAGGGCTAAATTGATACCGAAAGAATTATCTTTATTGACAAAATCTTGAGTTCCATCAAGAGGATCGACTACAAAGACATATTCGTGATTCAAACGATTCAAATCATCCTTATCTTCTTCGCTAAGCCATCCTATCTCATCATATTTATCAAGATGAGAATGGATGATTTCATTGCTTCTGAAATCAGCGTCAGTAACTGGGGAATTATCGCTTTTTATTTGAACATTAAATCCCTGTCTATAAATATCTAAGATAGCCTCATTAGCTTCGATGACACTGCTTTCCATCGAGCGGACTATCTGTTCTAAATATCCGTCATTCATGTTCGATACCTAACCTATTTAAACTTGCTAACACATCATCGACTTTTGAAAAATCATCAAGAAGACAACCTGAAGCGGAGAAATGACCGCCACCACCGAATTCAACAGCAGTCTTTTGAACGTTGTACTCTCCATTTGCACGGTATTCAACTCTAATTTTCCCATCTTCTTGTTCTAAAAATGATACCCAAATTGGATGATCATCTAAAAGGGCTAAAAGATTAACTTTACCAGCGGCATTATTTGATGTTAATCCGATTGAGAGATAATCTTCTTTTTTTACGGTGATATAAGTGACTTTTCCAGAGAACTTATAATTGTTATAGACAAAAGCACGGAATTTCAAATCAGTGCTATTTTGACGATATAAATCATTGTAAATTTTCTTAGTATCAACACCATAAGAAACAAGAGTGCTTGCCATATTGAATGTCTCTGGTTTTGAATCATATTGGAATCTTCCAGAATCAGTGACAAGACCGATATAGAAATAAGTAGCGGCTTCTTTTGTGAGAACTTTATATTTCTCTAAAAAGACCTTAGCAAGAATAAATGTAGCACTAGGAGCTAATTCTTCACGATGGACTAAGAAATTGTATTCTTTATCTTGTTGGATGTGATGATCAAAGCATACGATTTCTTTAGCTTTTAAAATTCGTTGATCTTCAACTCTATCTAAATCGCTGAGATCGACCATAATAGCTAAAGAATTTTCAATCACACTATCTTCAACTTCATCAGATTTTTCAATCCAAGATGGAAGATAAGAAGGATGGGTACCAACTCCATAAACTTTCTTATCTTTGAAGAGATATTGAAGTTCTTTTTTAAGTCCCATAACAGAACCTACACAATCACCATCAGGATTTTTATGTCCAAAAATGACAATCGAAGGATATGTTTCAATCTTTTCAAATATTTGTTCTAATACCTTGTCCATATATTTGTTCTCCTAGTTATAAAAGGCTCAAGCTATTGACTTGAGCCAAAAAATTTATATTAAAAATTTATTGAAGATCAGTTATCTTCATCGTCGTCAGTGTCACCAGATGTGACAGGGGCTTCATCTTCATCGGAATCGAATAATTTCTCTTCATTATAGCCATCAGAGAATTCACCATCTTCATTCTCTTTTTCGGTATTTTCTTCATTCTCTTCATCTTCAGTATAAATCTTATTCATATCGATATGAATATCTTCATACTTTTCATGTTCTCTTAAAACCCAAGTGTTGTTCTCTTTTGCGACAAAACGACCATCAACAGTCAAGGCAGTATAAAACTTAGACGAAAGTTGAATGAATTCATCTTCATTATTTTCATCAAATCCGAGTTTTTTACCGACTTCCCATAAAAGAGTTAAGAAAGGTAATGGTTTAGATTTACCACCTTCATTATTCTCATTATAGTATTCAACTAAATATTCGTAAGCTAAATCAACATAAGATTTATTATTAGACATATCTTATTCTCCTATTATAAGTAATTTCAATCACTTTAAAAGTATACTATTTAAAACGATTTTATCAAAGATTTTTTTCTATTTACCTTTGATTTCTTCGCTCACCATACGATTTGGAGCGCTGACACCGATCAAAGAAAGGGCGTCTTTAAGAACTATTTCACAAGCTCTGACTAAACCTAATCTCTGCTTAGAAAGTTCAACATTTTGATCATCAAGAACACGGCACTTAGTGTAGAATTCATTGATACTAGTAGCTAAATCGTGAACATAATTGGTGATTTTATACGGTTCATTTTCTTTAGTAGCAACAGCGATGACTTCTGGATATGATTTTAAAAGAATCAATAAGTTCTTTTCACTTTCGCTAGAAAGCAAAGCACCAGAATAATCAGCAGGCAAGAATTTTTCACCGTTATTTTCAATACCGCAAAGACGGGCATGAGTGTATTGAGCGTAATAAACCGGATTTTCGCTGCCGAGTTTCTTAGCTAAATCGATATCGAAATCAAGATGGGAATTTCCGCTTCTAGAAACAAAGAAATATCTAGCAGCATCAACGCCGACTTCTTCAATGAGTTCTTTCATAGTGATAGCATTGCCAGTACGTTTGCTCATCTTGAATTCTTCGCCATCTTTGAATAATCTGACCATTTGAACTAAAGAGACAACTAAATGATCAGGATTGTGTCCTAAATCCTTTTGAGAAGATTTTAAACGAGCGATATAACCGTGATGATCAGCACCGAACATATCGATCAAAAGGTCGAATCCTCTTTCAAATTTATCATTGTGATAAGCAATATCAGGAAGAAGATAGGTATAATGACCATCAGATTTGACTAAAACTCTATCCTTATCATCACCATCTTTAGTGGTATTGAGCCATAAAGCGCCTTCGCTTTCATAGCAATAAGGTTTCAATTTCTCTAAAACCTTTTCAACATCACCTCTATCACGGATAGCTTTTTCACTTGAATAGACATCTTGATCGACACGGAAATCGTGAAGATCAGTTTTGATTCTCTCCAAAAGATGATAGCCACCGAACTTTTTGAAATCTTCAAGATGACTTTCAGGATTTTCAACATAACTATCACCTACTTCACTTTTCAATAATTTAGCAAGTTCGATGATTTCAGCACCGTGATAATCATTATCTCCGAGTTCTCTTTGAATATTGAAAAGCTCGAGATATCTGACCATCAAAGAAGTTGCTAAGTGATCCATTTGAACACCAGCATCATTGACATAGTATTCACGGGTGACATCATAACCAGATTTCTTATAAAGTCTTGCTAAACAATCACCTAAAGCAGCACCACGAGCGTGACCTAAATGAAGAGTACCAGTTGGATTAGCCGAGACATATTCGATATCGACTTTGACATTATTACCGATATTCAAATCCCCGTAATGTTCACCTTTCGTAACGATTTCAGAGATGATATTGCCAAGTTGATCTTGTTTTAAGAAGAAATTCAAGAAACCAGGCATACAAGCTTCTAAATGATCGACACCATCAAGAGAAAAAGTTTCTTCGATCTTTTTAGCAAGATCGATAGGTTTCATTCCTAAGGATTTTGCTTTTCTCAAAGCTAAGTTGCTAGCATAATCGCCGTGTTCTGGTGAATTAGAAGGAGTCAATACGATATCGTTATCGTTTACTTCAGCTCCCATTTCAGTAACAATTCTTTTTAACTCTTGTTTAATGCTTTCTTGTATATCCATTTTATTTTCCTCACTTGACAATAAGTAATTGGCAATAGCATTCAATTGCCTCTTTCTTTCCAACTGGCCCGACTTTTTCTGATGTATTAGCGTGAATAGCAATTCTACTTTCATCTATAGATAAAATAGAAGCGATAGATTTTTTGATATCATTCTTGTACGGTTTTAATTTAGGAACTTCGGTCACAATAGCGATGACAACATTAGACAAACTAAAGCCTAACTCATTCATTCTTTTCAATGCTTCAATAACAAGAAGAGATGAATCCATCGCTTTAGTTTTATCGCTAGTATCCGGAAAATAAGTCCCGATATCTTCAAGTCCTAAGCTAGAAAAGATAGCTTGAGCAAGAGCGTGGTAAACTAAATCACCATCAGAATGAGCGACAATCTCATAATCACAAGGAATATTTACACCACCAAGTCGGATTGTCTTTCCTTCTTTTAAGGTGTGAATATCGTATCCAAAGCCAGTTCTGATATCCATAATTATTTTTTCTTAGCGGCAGAACGGATGTAAAGACAATCGCCATCTTTGACGATATAATCTTTTCCGACAGTCATATATCTACCAGCTGCTTTAACAGCTTCTTCACTTCCATATTTCATAAAGTCATCATAAGAATATACTTCTGCTTTTAAGAAACATTTTTGGAAGTCAGAATGAATGACACCAGCGCATTCTGGAGCTGTCATTCCTTCTTTAAAAGTCCAAGCTCTGACTTCATCAACACCAGTGGTGAAGAAAGTTCTGAGACCTAAAATATGGTAAGCAGCATTTGTGATCTTATCTAAACCAGATAAACTAGTTCCTAAACTTTCAAGGTATTCCTTTCTTTCTTCAGGAGTGACCTTGGTGAGTTCTTCTTCGATAAGAGCAGAAACAGGTATGCATTCTGCATTGTTCTCTTTAGCAAATTCACAAAGTTGAGCAAAATATTTATTAGCGCTTGGATCTGCGTATGATTCTTCATCAACATTACCAACATAAATGACTGGTTTTAATGTGATCAAAGCAAAATTTGATAACATTGACTTCTCTTCGATTGATAAAGTTGGAAGAGCAGCAGTCGCCATTTTTTCATGTTGAAGAACTTCAAGAATCTTATGAATGGCAGAGCATTCTGTCAATTTCTCTTTATCTTTTGTCATCGTAGCATAACGTTCGATCTTCTCTAAACGTTTATTCAATACTTCGATATCACTCAAGATGAGTTCAAGATTTATTTCGTTAGCATCAGTGACAGGATCGACAACACGTCCGTTATATGAAATGATATTTGGATCATCAAAACAACGAACGACATGGATGATAGCATCAGTATTTCTGATGTTACCTAAAAATTGATTGCCTAAACCTTCACCTTTTGAAGCACCTTTGACAAGACCAGCGATATCGGTGAATTCAAATGTCGCTCTTACTTGACGTTTTGGTTGAAATTTATTGACCAATTCATCAAAGCGAGGATCTTTGACTTCAACAACACCAGTGTTAGGTTCGATAGTTGCAAAAGGATAATTTTCAGCTAAGATGTTTGAATTTGTGATGGCATTAAAAAGTGTAGATTTACCTACATTTGGTAAGCCAACAATACCTGCAGTTAAGCCCATGATATTTGCCTTCTTTTCTATAATTTATTTTTTCGCTTTTAAAACGCTTTTCCTCAAATGAGGGAAAGCGTTTAGTTTTTTTATTTTACGTAAATTGTTTGAGATGTTTGTGGAACTGATGTGATTTCAACAGTACAATCAGCATCTTCATAGAAATGAGAATATTCAATAGAGAATTTCTTCATTCTAGCTTTGACATTGTTATCGCTGACTCTCTTACCTGGGATAAGGGCAATCTTATCTAAATCTGTTCCATCAACTTTCTTGAAGTTGAAATAAACACCAGTTTCAAGTTTTCTATAGAGACAAGAATTACCGATATAATTCTTGCTATCTGGATTTGTAACATCAAATGAACGACCATTTCTTTCAGTGACATATTCATTTTTGAAAGCTGAATCAGTATATAAACCATCAAAAATCTTAATATCATTTTCATCATCAGCATTCAATACGTCAGCATCTAAACTAGAACCGAAATCACCTAATGTGATCTTATCTTGACTAGAGAATACTTTTGTAATGTCTTGTGAACTCTTGTAGGCACTATCAATATAGGTCTTTAAAGTAACACATTCATTGACAACAACTGGAATATAGTAAGTGGTATCAGTTGATGGCATAAGTGCATTTGTAACTTCAACAAATTTCATCTCGCTCAAAGATTTACTTGCTGTATCATTAGTGACTTGATAGACAGAACCGAATGTTTCATATTCTTCATCGAGTTTTGAAGCATTTGATCCACCGATATCAACTAAGTCTTCTAAGTAATTTTGAAGGCTATCACCAGCAGAGAATTGTTTGGTTTGGACATTCCAACCATTGGTCTTTGAATAATTGAGTGGATAGACAAAGTTGACAGTTAAGACTGGGTTATCTGAGAATTGAGCAGTGATTGTCATATTCTTAGTAATCTTTGTTATTCCAGGGATGAAATCAGATCCATCAGTTAATTTCCAACCTTCAAATTTAGCATTTTCTTTTGTTGGAACATATTTACTCATCTCTTCTTCAGAGATGGTATCATTGACATAATATTCACTGAATACTTTGCTAGTATCATCACCAACTTTACCACCGTTATAATCTAAGGTGACAGTAGTCTTATCGTTCCAAGTGAGATAGAGATAGACATCTTTATTGCTGACTTTGATATCTAAGGAAGTTGACTTAGTGCGTTCAGCATCAAGATAGATACCTGCTAATTTCTTATTTGGATTTTCTTTTGGATAATATAATGCACTAGCAGAATAATCAACACCTAAATTTGTCTTGATAGCGTTCTTCAATTTCTCTTCGATATTTTCATCATATGCTTGGAAGACACAATCTTTAACACCGCTGAGTCCGAAATTCAAAGTGACATATGGATTATTCTCATAATAAGCATAGAGAGTGAAATCGGAATCTAAGAACTTCATATATTCAGTACCGAAAGAAGTATCGAATCTATAAATTCCATCTTCGGAGTTTTGATCAAGAGTGTAATGATATCCACCGCCTTCAGTATTACTGACTTTGGTGATTTTCTTTGTAGTATACCAATATTGGAATCTAGCATTCTCTTTAGTAGCTGTTGGTAATGAGGAAGTAGAAATGATAACTTTGTTAGTATAACCACTATAGGTATTATCAGCCGAATTGAAATCAGCAGTAGTTGTTTCTGGAGCGATGACTTTAGAATTATCTCCAGCTTCAAATGTGACTTTTACTTCTTTTTCAAAATATGGATATAAAACATCAGTTCCATATGGATAGTAATAATAGGATTCATCAGAATTTTCATCTTTGATTTGAGTTACTTCACGATAATTTCCTTGACTATCTTTTTCTCTCCATCCAACGAAGTAATAACCTTTTTGTTTGACATCAGGTAACCCATTTTCAATCTTAGTGCCACTTGGACCTTTTAATTCATAAGAATTATAGGTTGAATCTACAAATGAGATTTTGGTATTATCAAATTCCAATTTGATAGTTCCCATTTGAACAGATTGACAAGAAGCGATTAAAAGAGTTGAAATGAAGGCTAAACACATTTGTTTCTTTGCTTTTACCATATTAATTTTTTCCTCCGTAAACTAGCAACAACTAGTTTTTATATTGGCAATTTTAAATTAATGACGATCCTTTTTAAAATCTTTGTGGAAAGGTTTCTTTTCTCTTTCAGGACGTTCGACATAACCTTCTGGTTTTGGAACGAATTCACGATGAGAAATATCAATTCTACCTTGGTCGTCGATACCGGTGATGATGACTTTGATTGTATCACCGAGTTTGCAAACATCTTCAACCTTCTCAACACGATTCCAATCGAGTTTTGAAATATGACATAAGGCATCAGTAGTTCCATATAAATTGACAAAAGCACCATAATTTTCGATTCTTACAACTTTTCCATCGTAGACTTCACCTACTTCTGGAACTTTTGCAATATTCATAATCATATTATATGCTTTATCAATTATTTCTTTGTGGACAGAATAGAGAATAACTCTACCATCATCATTGATATCAATCTTGATATCGTTATCACAATCTTTGACGATACCATTGATAACTTTTCCTTGTGATCCGATGACTTCACGAATCTTATCAGGATTGATATTGAATCTCTTCATCTTCAAAGCGTATTCGCTGAGTTCAACTCTTGGTTCAGAAATTGCCGAGAGCATAACTTCAAGAATTTGCTTTCTTGCAGGTTTAGATTGATATAAAGCTTCTTTTAAAACTTCTCTTGTGATACCGCGAATCTTGATATCCATTTGAAGAGCAGTGATACCATTTGGAGTACCAGCGACTTTGAAATCCATATCGCCTAAATGATCTTCCATACCTTGAATATCGGTGAGAATTGTATATGGATGATTTCCATCAAGTGGACCCGAAGTGATAAGACCCATAGCAATACCAGAAACTGGAGCTTTGATCGGAACACCAGCATCCATAAGTGCCATACAAGAAGCACAGATAGAGGCTTGAGAAGAAGAACCATTACTCTCGCAAACTTCAGCTACACAGCGGATAGTATATGGGAATTCATCTTCACTTGGGATGACATAGCTAAGAGCTCTTTCACCGAGATTTCCATGACCTAATTCTCTTCTACCTGGAGTACCCATTCTTCCAAGTTCACCAACTGAGAATGGCGGGAAATTGTAGTGATGCATCCATCTCTTATGATCTGGACCGACAATATCATCAAGGATTTGAGCGTCTTCTAAGCTACCTAATGTACAAGTGGAAAGGACTTGAGTTTGTCCACGGGTGAACATAGCAGAACCATGAGCTCTTGGAAGGAGATGAACTTGAGCATCAAGAGGACGAATTTCATCAACCTTACGTCCATCTGGACGAACCTTATCAACTGTGATAAGTCTTCTGACTTCATCACGGACGACAGTTTCAAGAACTTCTTTAGCTTCATTGACAGTGATATCGTGAAGTTGTTGAGTCTTATATTCTTTGGCATCATAGATATCGATAACTTCTTTTTCAAGAGCATCAATAGTATTTTGTCTTTCGAGTTTATCATAAATAGAAACAGCTTTGATCAAACGTTGTTCTTGAGTTTCAGTTTGACCTTCTCCGACATAATGAAGACAGGCATTTTTAAATTCTTCATCAATCTTATAAATATTTAAAGGTCTCTTTGTTTTACCAACTTTAGCGACGATTTCTTTTTCAAAAGCACAAAGCTTCTTGATAGCTTCATGACCAAACATCAAAGCATCAAGCATATCATCTTCACTGACTTCAGCAGCGCCAGCTTCAACCATATTGATAGCATCTTCACTACCTGCGACAGTGAGATTGATATCGGATTTGCTAGCTTCTTCTTGAGTTGGATTGATGATGAGTTTTCCATCAACTCTACCGACATGAACGCCAGCAATTGGTTGATCGAATGGAATATCAGAAATACAAAGTGCTAAAGATGAACCAAACATAGCAGCAATTTCTGGAGCGGCATCACCGTCGACTGACATAACAGTTGCAGTGATTTGAGTTTCGTTGACATATCCCTCTGGGAACATTGGACGAATAGGACGATCAATAACTCTTGAGAAAAGTGTTTCTCTAGTAGATTGTCTTCCTTCTCTTCTTGTAAAGGATCCCGGAACCTTACCAGCAGCGTATTGACGCTCAAAGTAATTGACGGTTAATGGGAAGAAATCTTGACCAAGCTTTGCTTCTTTTGCACCACATACAGCGCAAAGCACAGCTGTATCATTAAAACGAACCAAGCAGCTACCATCTGCCTGTTTGGCAATCTCTCCAGTTTCAACAGTGAGAGTCTTGCCATAGAAGTCTAAACTAAATACTTCTTTTGACATTTTTTACCTCTTTATTTAATATATAACGAAAATATTATATCAAAGTAAATTTGTAAATATATATATAAATGTGTTTTTTTGAATTTTCTTTCTTAAAATTTCATATTAAAAAGTCAAATTTAAAGTCAAATCACAAAAAAGAAAATTAAAAAGTTATGTGATATAATCTCTTTTATGTGAGGTAAAGTTATGAAAACAGAAGAAAAAATTAAAAAATTATATGAATTTAGAAACAAAATTGAAAGATTAGTCCACTGCATACAAATCATTTCTTATGATAAAGAAACAGCCTGTCCAGAGATGGGAATGGATGAAGATAGTTTAGATACTATCATGCTTGAAAATCAAATTTTTGCCATTGAAAAATCAGATGAATACATCTCATTGATCAAAGATCTGTATCAAAATGATTTAGAAAATTTGAATCAATACAATCAAAAATTAGTAAAAGAATTATATAAAGACTACAAGAGAACTGAACATTTAGATGAAAAGACAAATGAAGAAATCAATACACTTTTCTCAAATGCCTATGTCACATGGATCAAAGCAAAAAATCAAAAAGATTACTCACTATTCGCAGATACTTTAGAGAATATATATGAAGCTCAAAAGAAATTATTGTTATTGAGAGATGACTGCGATAAGGACAATCTTTACAACACCTTATTTCAAGATTATGAAGAAGGATTTACAACTGATGATTTAGATTCTTTCTTCGATGAGTTAGAAAAAGGTATCGTTCCACTTTTAAACAAGGTTAGAAATGCTTCCTATACTCCAAGACATGATTTCCTAACAAGAAAAGTTCCTCTTCCTAAACAAGAAGAATTCACAAAAGTTCTTTTGAATTTCAACGGCTTTGATTTCAAAAGGGGATCTGTTTCAACAACCGAACATCCATTCACGAGTCAACTAGCACAAAATGATGTCAGAGTAACTACAAAATATTTCGAAAACAACTTCATATCTAATATGTATAGTATTATTCATGAAGGCGGTCATGCAATCTTCGGTCAAAACATTCCAAATGAAACATTCACCTACCATCTTGGTGAAGGAAGTCTTTCGATGGGAAAGCATGAATCAGTATCAAGATTTTATGAAAATGTCATCGGAAGAAATAGAGATTATATTCAAGCCATCTATCCACAATTCTCATCTCTTTTCAAAGATGAATTAGGAGATATCTCTATCGATGATTTCTATGAAGGAGTCAATTATTCAGATCTCACAAATAAGATTAGAACTGAAGCTGATGAACTAACCTATTCCCTCCACATCCTCATCCGTTATCGTTTAGAAAGAAAGATAATGAAGGGTGAAGCCGACTTCAAAACATTGAATCTTGAATGGAATAAGATGTACAAAGATATCTTAGGTGTAGATGTCTTAAATGATCAAGAAGGAATTCTTCAAGATGTTCACTGGTCATCGGGATTTGGATATTTCCCAACCTATGCTATCGGCAACGCTTTAAATTGCATCTATGTTAAGAAATTAGATAAAGATTTAGATTTGAGTAAAACTCTCAAAGAAGGAAGAATGGATTTGATTCTCAATTGGATGAAAGAAAATGTCTTCCAGAAAGCTCCATTATTAGATACTAAAACCTGGATTGAAGAAATCACCGGTGAGAAATTCTCAGCTAAACCATATATCGATTATCTAACTGAGAAATATACAAAAATATACCATTTAAAATAGGAGATGATTATGATTCAACATTTTACAAGTGATTTTAAATATTTAGAAGATGTCGAAGTAGAAACACCAAATAAGGATGAAATCATCAAAGAAGGTGAAGAAATCGATTCAAAACTTATCAATGCAACAAATAAAGATGAAGCTATAAAAGCTGTCAAAGAATATTTTGACTTCACTGATGATATCCACACAATGTCATCGCTCATCTATATCCGTCATACAATTGATACAAGAGATAAGAAATATTCTGAATTATCTGACCTTTTAAATGAAATCTCTCCAGAAATTGATGGTATCACCAATAAAATAGATAACGATATTCTCAATTCTAAATTTAAGAAAGAATTAGAAGAAAGATTCGGATCATTGCTTTTTAGACAAATGGAATTATCAGCTAAAACCTTCAGTCAAGAAATAATCCCAGACCTTGTCGAAGAAAATAAACTCGTCACTGAATATATCGATTTAGTCTCTTCCGGAATGATTGAATTCAATGGTGAGAAATTATCGATATCTCAAATGGGCAAATATGTCAAATCAAACGATAGAGATACTAGAAAAGAAGCTTCGGAAAAAGTTTGGAATTTCTATGCTAAAAATGATGAGAAACTCGGTGATATCTACTCAAAAATGATTCAAGTGAGAACAAAAATCGCTCATAAACTTGGATATAAGAACTTTGTTCAACTCGGATACGATAGAATGGGCCGTCTTGATTGGAATCAAGATGATGCTAAAGTCTATCGTGAAAAGATATTGACATATATCGTTCCTTTGAGTGAAAAGATCAACGAAGATCAAAAAGAACGCTTAGGATATAAAGAAGATCATAGATATTATGATGATGTCATTTTCTATAAAACAGGAAATCCAACTCCAAAAGGAAAGACTGAAGATTTAGTCAAATCAGCTCAGCTGATGTATTCACAATTATCACCTGTTGCTAGCAAATATTTTGATTTCATGGTAACACATCACTGCTTAGATTTAGATGCTAAACCTGGAAAAGCAGGCGGTGGATATATGGATTACATTCCAAGTTTAAAGACTTCCTTCATCTTTTCAAATTCCAATGGCACCAGTGCCGATGTTGATACTCTCACTCATGAATTTGGACATTCACTCCAAGGATTCTTAGGTGGAGTACAAGAAGTGCCAAGTTATCGAGCACCAGGATATGAATGCTGTGAAATGCATTCGATGAGCATGGAATTTTTAACCTATCCATGGATGAAGCTTTTCTTCAAAGAAGATACTGATAAATATCTTTATCAACATTTAGCTGACGCGATTACCTTCATTCCTTATGGAGCTATTGTCGATGCTTTCCAAACATATTGTTATGAAAATCCTTCTTTAACACATAAAGAAAGAAAAGCCTATTGGAGAAGTCTTGAAAAAGAATACCTTCCATCAAAAGATTACACCGGAAATGATTTCCTAGAGTCAGGTGGATATTGGATGAGACAAGCTCATATTTTTGAAAATCCACTTTACTATTTAGATTACACAATCGCTCAAGTGGTCGCTTTAGAATTTTTTAAAGAATCAAGACAAAATAAAGAAAAAACATTGGATAAATATCTCAATTTCTGCAAACTTGCAGGTAGATATCCATTTAGAGAATTGCTCAAAAACGCAGGTATTCAAAACCCAATGGATAAAGACACACTAAAAGAAGTGAGTGAAGATGCTATGTCTTACCTTTCATCCTTTGATTCAAAAGAATTAGATAAATAAAAATAGGCCATACGCTATAGGCGTATGGTCTTTTATTTACCTCTAGCAAGAGAAGAAATATATTTAGGAACATCAAGAATTGAGCTAGTGATGCCCATTTCATGCTTTGCTTCATTTGCAGCTACATGAATCATACTATCGCCAAAGATAACTACATCATCATAAGAAATGATATTATCAGCATAAGCTAATAGTCCAACTAAATAACCCGCAAGTCCATCGCCTGATCCTGCTTTTGCAAGATTATTTGTCGGTTTATAATCACTTTCAAAGTAATCACCATTTGAATTCACATACAATGAAGATGATGATTTTAATAACATATTGACATTATATTTTCTACAAAATTCAACTGCCTCATTTTTATAGGAATAAGGATCTCTTCCTTCTTTTTTAGTTCTCAATAAGAAAGCAGCTTCTCCTAAATGAGGTGTCAATAGAATTCTAGATTTTGTATTTTTCTTTTTTAAAATATCTAAATTTCTAGAAAGTAACATCAAACCAGTTGCATCGATAACTAAGTTATATTCATAACATTCGATCAATTTAGCTAGAAATTTGAAATTTTCATCGCTAGATGAAACTCCATTTCCAAAAAGGAGTGAATTGTATTTATTCAGTTGATATAGATCTTGAGAGGATACAAATGAATCATTTTGATTTTCTAATAATTCTATTATATGCGTTGGATTCATCTGAGAAACAACTGGTGTATAAATAGAATCTGGAACTGCTATGGCTGTATATCCATTTGAAGAGACATAACAAAGTTTAGATGCGATGATAACAGATAACGGATATTTTTTACATCCACCGATTATCAACGATTTCCCAAAATCACTTTTGATACTTTCTGCATTTCTATGT
>CAVEQA010000017.1:0-21841 GCA_963617725.1 Paludibacteraceae bacterium | reverse complement strand
AAAAAACATACACTTGATAAACTATGACTATGAAAAAGAACCTTTTTCTTTTTTAATGACTAAAAATATGAGAAATATCAAATTTTCACTCCTATCCTTATCTATATTTGCAAGCATCACCTTGAGTGCATGCTCATCTTTTGGTATGGACACATATAATAAAAAAGATCAAGGTAGCAACAATAATACCGATATTGTCATTCCTGATGTCAATTTTGACACTGATAAAAAAGTAACAGCTGAATCAGCATTGAATAAAACAATCAGCAACCTATCTAGTTGTAATGAGATAGATTTTTCTTCTTTGAACGTCTTAGCAACATTGAGCAATGGAAAATCTATTTCTGCATCTTTAAAAAATACCAAGATAGATCTATCAAAAACTTCTTCATTGGATTTGAATATCAGCAGTTATTTAAATCTTACATATGATAATGCAAGTTTAAACGATATCTATTTCACCCTTGAAAAAGATAATGCTCTATACCTTAAATATAAGACCTACGCTTATAGTTTAGAAGTTCCAAAGACATTGAACAATATCATCTCTTTAGTTCAAGCATTTTCAAAAGGTGTCTCAACATCTAACGATAGTCAAGATTCGATAGAAATATCTAAGATTATCGATAAAATTAAAGAAGTCTTGAAAAATACTGAAGTCACAGAGACATCACTTACTAATACTATCTCTGGATATCAAATCACATTCTCAATCCCTGAGATAAAAATCAATGACGATATCAAAATATTGTCTTCAAAATTCATCTTGATAACTGATTCCAATTATTCATTGACATCACTAAGTATTGATTCCTTGACTATTGAAGATAGTAAGAATTCAAAACAAACTGTTGTCAAACTTGATGGCGAATTGAATGTCAAATCAACCTCTACCTATCAATATATCGATAAAAGTCAGTATACTGATTTAACAAATTCAACTACTTCATTATTTGAAACTCTTACAAAATTAGGAAACGATAAAAAAGCCAATATCGGACTTGATATATCCTTAAAAGATAAAGACGGAAACACTCAATCTCTTGAAGGACAATTCAAAGCTTTTGCAAGTGATACCTTCATCAATTATGATAAAGGTGATTATGTTCTTTCTTTAGAACATAAAAAAGGTGGCAAAATCTTAAATGATTTGAATATTCATTACCAAAATGAAACGACATATTTAGCTTTAAATAATTTGTTCCACGGCAAGATTGAAAATTCAACTCTATCAGAAATATTCGATTATGTTTCTCAAATAGGTTCTTCAAATTTAGAAAAGAACATTGCCGACATTTTGAATAAAACTCTCTCTCAAACAGACTTTGACGCACTCATCAAAGGTGATTATTCAAAATATGATGGAATGATAAAAGGCTTCACCTACACCTATAATCAAGGATTCAAAATCGAGTTCTACAGTAAATTCTTCGGAATGTCTTCTTCGGAAACTGATTCTTTCTCAATCTCCCTTGATGTCATAGAAAGCGGTGATGAAAAAGGATTGAAAGACATTAAAATTGAAGGCTTGAAAGTCTCATCAATGTCATTAGATGTCACATTATCAATTCAAGATTCTTCAAATATTTCAAAAACTGAAGTGACAGATGAAGAGAAGAACTATAAAAATTACGAATGCGTAACTCCAATTTTCAAAACGCTTGTCGATATTGTCGATGACAAAAAGATGCAAGCAAATATCGCACTCATCTATCAAGATACATCTGCAAGTATCAATTATTCTGTAAACGGAAAAATCAAAGCTGATATGACAAAAGTTGTCAAAGATGATAATGATATGAATACACTATCAGGAAGCGTTGATCATTACGGAAACGGAAATTATGAAATCGAATTGAATGTCAACACCGGCACTAACACTTTAAATAGTCAATTTGATATCAGATACGAAAATAAGAACATCTATTTAGGATATAACTATAGCGATGGAACTTATATGTTCAGAAATCAGTTCCCCGATAGTGAGATATCAAAGATAAAAGATATCATCGATAGCAAGACAAAGACTTCAACTACTTCTACAACTTCAGCCTCTGATTCCTTAGAAGAATCCAATTCGGTGATCTCCGCGATTAAAAACAGTGATAATTTCAAAAATTTAAAAGAAAATATCAAAAATGGTTCCTTAACAGATTTAGATAATTTCATCTATATCGATAAAACAAATCAAGATACTTCAAAAATAATCGTCCAAGTCATGGCTGATTATTTCTTAAAGGATACTTCCTATGAAGGTAAGGTTGATGATATCACTTTCTCAATCAACACTGAAACAAATAAGATAAGTTCTCTTGATTTGAACTTCACCCATTCCTTAGCTGATTCTAAGCAAGATAAAATGACATTATCGATAAGCTTTGAAGATTATGTAGAAGACTTATTGACTGATGATGAGAAAAACACCTATACAGTCATCAATAAAGCATCAGAACTTGTAGGTGTCTTCTATTCACTTCCGACAACATTGACAAAATTCGGAGTCGAAGTTGATGCAAGTGTCAAATATAAAGCTAGCAACGGAAATGATCAAGAAGTAAAACTAGGCGAATACTATGAGAAATATGGAGACACAAGTTCAACTAAAAATAAAGGATTCGCTGCTGTTGATTTCTCAGATGACAACAATCCGATATGTTATGGAGGTCTTGGAATCACCCATCCATTCTTAGGAGATAATTCTAAAACTGCCGATCAAAAAGTTGTCTTCAATTATTCAGGTGTCTTTGATAAAACAACATTACAACTCACCGATGGTCATTTTGTAGCTAAATACAATGATAATATGAACATCGAAATGGAAAAGAGTGATGTTCAAGACATCATGAAAACCGCTAAATCAATCGATGAAAATAATCTTTTATATCGATATTTAGGAAATCTAGAAACTGGAACTAGCGGACTTCCAATCATGGATATCATCGCTACTAAAAATCCAGCTATATTATTACAATACAAATATATCAAGAGTGTTGAAATTCTAGATAATAAAATCACCATCGTCGCATCTAGTAAATTATTTGATGATACTGTCACAAGTGATAACGATCAAGATGAGACTATCATCATTGAACATGATGGTACTAATATCACTAAAGCAACTATCAGTGCTGTCGTTGGTAAATATACAGTCTCCGCTTCTTTAGCTCTAACATCATTTGATAAATACACAAAACCGACTATCGATATGAATGACGGCTATACAGTTGATATGGGTGGATTTAAAACTCTTCTCACATGTTTAGTAAATACTACTAAACACAACTACATGGAGATGGAAGGTAGCTTCAAGTTGAATATGACAGTATTAAGCTTCAACAGCTCATTAGTCGATATCGATGCAAGTGCAAAAGCTAAAATCTATATTGAAAACAACGAAGCTTATGCTTATATCGCAGTCAATAATCACAGCAAGAATATGAGCGATGATGGTTATCGAATGACTGAGTATTTCATCAAAGAACAACAAGTCTTCGTATGTCAAACAAAGACATCGACATCTTGGAATTGGGGTAATACAAAATATACAACAACAAGTGAATACTTCTACACAACTGCTGAAGATTTCACAAAGCCAAGTCATTTAGTCTATTACTTATTCAACTATACATTAGATGCAGGTAAAATTTTAAATAGTGCACTATCTCAAAATATCAAAGATGATGATTCCTCAAGTTCTTCATTGATAAGTTCAAATGATTTCTCTAAAGTGATAAATAAAGCTGAAGAAGATACGACAAATAGAACATTCACTTTATCTTTGAATTTAGGATCTATCTTGAACATTCCAGCAATAACTTTTGATGGGAGTCAAGAATTAGTCCTAGGCTATAGCTCTGGTGATGAGCCTTATCTCAATTCTTTATCAATTGGATTAAAGGTCAAAGTCGCAGGGGGCGTAGCAACTGGTGAACTTAAGAGCAGTGAATGTAAATTCTCATTATCACTTCCAGATTATGGAAGCACATGTCCGTATTCTCAAAATGGAAAGATGTCAAGATATTATAACTTTGTCACGGCTTGCGGTGGGTTTGATAGTCCAAATCTAAAGACATCATTGATAACAAAAGTTAACGCTGGAAGTTATTTATTCACAGATTCTTCAGTCGAATACGATAATGCAAAATCATCAGGTGGCAGTTATACTAGTAAAGGAAGTTACGGATCTGGTCCTACTAGCGTATACTTCTATCACGATAATTAAACAGAGAAAAAGCAACTTCAAACTATTATTTTAGTTATAAAGTTGCTTTTTTATTTTAATTTAAATTTTTAAGACTTTGAGTTAAATATAATAAATCTTGTAAATAATCTTGTGTTTTAGTTAAAACAAAGCAGAATTTATTGTTGTTGATTCTGACTTTTACTTTGACAGTCATCGGTTGAATTGCACTCAGTATTTCTTTGTATATTCCTTCTTTTGAAGAGAATTCTCTAGTTGTTTGTAAGATATAAATACCAAGTCCTTCTTCAAAGCTTTCAACATATCCAGAATTCAAATTGATTTCAATACCTCTTTTTATAAGAAGATTAGATACTTCTTTTGGATATGGACCATAGACATCATTTAGTTTTCTTCCAAAGGCGTTGATATCTTTATAGGTCTTGCAATCTGAAAGCTCTCGATACATTGAAATTCTCTGGCTTTCATTTCCGTAATCTTCAGGTATATGAGCATCAAGAGAGAATGATAATTCAAAGAAATTCTTCGGTTTATCATCAATAGCTGTATTCACAAATGATTTTTCTTTGACAACTTGATTGAGCAAATCGATATAAGCATCATAACCTAGCGAATCAACAAATCCTGCTTGTTCACTACCTAAGATATCGCCTGCCCCTCTGATATTGAGATCTTGCATTGCGATTTTATAACCGGATCCTAATTCGGTAAAATCTTTCAATGCTTTAAGACGTTTTCTTGCATTATCTGTGAGATTATTATCATCATCAAAGAAGAAATAGGCATATGCTAATCTATCACTTCTTCCAACTCTACCCTTAATTTGATAAAGCTGGGCAAGACCGAAATGATCAGCTTTTTCAACTAAGATCGTATTGACATTAGGAATATCTAATCCAGATTCAATGATTGAAGTACAAACTAGAATATCAGCTTTTGCTTCATAAAAATCATCCATGACTTTTTCAATTTCATCTTCATCCATCTGAGCGTGAACTACTTCGACATGATTATTTGGAAATCTTTTTTGAATCGATTCAGCAACAGAATGAATGGATTTGATATCGTTGTGTAAATAATAGACCTGACCTTTTCGATCAAGTTCTTTTTGAATAACTTCATAGACTACTTCTTTATCATATTTTAAAACATAAGTTTTAACCGGCATTCTATTGATAGGTGCTTCATCTAACAAAGATAAAGAACGAACATTTAAAAGAGACATTTGAAGAGTTCGAGGAATCGGAGTAGCAGTCAGAGTTAAAGAATCGACATTTTTAACTCTTTCTTTTATCTTCTCCTTATGTGTGACTCCAAATTTTTGTTCTTCATCAACGATATATAAACCTAAATCAGCAAAGACGATGTTATCACTCAAGAGTCGATGAGTTCCGATGACTAAATCCATCTTTCCTTCTTTGATGAGCTCTATATTTTTTTCTTGAACGGCTTTAGGAACAAATCTATTAAAGGCGCAGATTCTGATTCCATATTCAGAAAAACGAGAAACAGCATTCTTATAATGCTGCATACAAAGAATAGTTGTCGGGCATAAAAATGCTACTTGTTTATGGTTTAATATAGCTTTAAAGGCAGCATTAAAGGCAATTTCAGTCTTTCCAAATCCGACATCACCTGCGACAAGTCTATCCATCGGAGTTGATTTTTCCATGTCATCAAATACTTCTTGAATGACTTTCAACTGACATTCTGTATAGGGATATGGGAATGACTTTTTAAAATCGAGTTCCATCTCTGGTTCTTTTGAAAAAGCAAAACCAGGACGGGTTTGTCTTTCAGCATAAATAGCTAATAGTTGGTCAGCTAAATATGCCATCTTAGAACGAATTCTTGATTTCTTTCTTGACCAAGTACTACCACCTAATCTATCAAGAGAAGGTGAATATCCATCTCTTGAAGAATATTTTCTGATCATTCGATATTGATTTAAAGGAAGGTAGAAAATAGCATTTTCTGCGTATTCAATCTTCAGATATTCAAGTCCTTCAATCGATTCAACACCTAAATATCGACCAACACCATGCACTTCATGAACGACATAATCACCAGAATTTAAATCCTCATATCTGCGGATGATCTTCGCTTCTTTATATCGAGATAAAAATCTCGATTTTTGATCAGAAACACCGAAAATTTCTTTTGAAGATAAATAGACATGTTTTTCATCTGGTATTTCAAGTCCGTGAGTTATTCTGCCTTCATATAACATCACTTTAGAATGCTTTGGATATAAAGTATACGGTATTTCAACACTATTTAAATAATTGATATAATTGGTAAAATTAGGCTCTGGTAAAGCGATTCTTATCTTATATCCTTCTTTTAAATATTGTTCAATCATGAGATTTGATTGAGAATATGAGATAGCTTTATAAGCATTTTCTCTAACGATAAAGGCTTTTCCATCTTCTTTATATGTGATAGAAGCGTAATCATCAAATAGAGGAATTTCATCTTTATATACTTTTTCTTCTTTTAAAGAAATAGCTTCTTGATAAGCACCTAAAAAATATTCTTTTTCTTTGCACTTAACATTCTTGATTGTCGAAATAGTTTCATCTTTATGATAGATGAATTTTTCATAATCTTGAACATAATCAAGGATTGAAGTGTCAGACATAGAAAAAAGAGAAAAGAATCTCTGATGAAGATCTTTTAAAGATTTATCGATAGCTTCCATCTTTATCTCTTCTAATTTTGAAGTCAAATCATCGATGACTCTTCTGTCTTTTTTAATCGTTGCGATATATTGAATTTCTTTATTGATTGTTTCAAACCCATCTTTAATCTCTTCATCTTTCAAGATGAGAAGACTAGCTGGATGGATATTTATTTTATCGATGTGTTCAAAAGATAGTTCATCTTGAACATTGAAAAATCTCAAATCATCGATTTCATCTCCAAAGAATTGAATACGAAGTGGATTTTTATAAGAAGGATCATAAACATCTAAAATCTCACCTCTTGATGCGATTTGATTTCTATTTGTGACTCTATCGATATGAGAATAACCAAGATTTGATAATTTCTTTATCAATTCTTCTTTATCGAGCATATCGCCTTTAGATATGCAGATTATATTTTCTTTATATCTATCTTTAGAAGTTATTTGTAGCATACTGCTAGATGCATGAGCGACTAAAATAGTTGGTTTATCATCAAAAATAGATGCGATAGCTGATTGTCTTTCAAGTGACATCTCAGGAGATACACCGATAGCTGAACTTCTGAGGATCTCATCATACGGAAACATAAAAACTTGATCAGAATCTAAATAATCACCTAATATTTGGGTGAATTCTTCAGCTTCATAGATGTTTGGAAATAAGAAAAACATCTTGCGAGGATTTTCATCGAAACTTAAAGATGTGAGAATTGCTAATGCTTCTGGAGAAGAAACATTAACATCTCTTTTATTATCGATATTTTCCTTTTGCGGATTATTCAACAAATACGAAAATAATGAACGTTTACCAAACTGTGACATTTTTATTTATTATATTCATTCATTGCTTTTTCAAATCCAAAGCGAAGAGTGTATTCCATAGCTTCACATGCTTTAGAAATACCATTTTTCCAAGCAGAATAGATATCTTTGTCTTTTGGAGCTGATAAGACAAAATCAGGAACTGATTTTCCATCTGGTTTTCCAATTCCGATTCTAATTCTTTTAAATTGATCACTACCAAGATTTGATATGATAGATTTTAAGCCGTTATGGCCAGCAGAAGAACCTTTGAGTTTCAATCTAACATGTCCTGGTTCTGTATCCATATCATCAACTAAAACATAAATATCAGAAATGTCGACTTTATAAAAGTTTTTAGCAAGAATTAAAGCATCACCGCTAAGATTAACATAGGTGAGAGGCTTCATCAAAAGCACATCTTCACCAAATGCTTTTCCTTTTCCAACAAGCGATTTGAAATCATTCTTGGTAATCGGAATATTCAAATCCTCGCTCATCAAATCGATAGCTTGAAAACCCGAATTATGTCTTGTATCTTTGTAGATATCACCATAGTTTCCTATACCTAATATAATCTTCATATTTCACCTCTATTGATAATAGCAACTGAACCATTGATTTGTTTAGCTTTTAAAGAAATATAATCACAAACAACAGAATCTTTGATGTCTGATTTTTTAATATAAACATATGATTGTTTAAGATTTAATTCGCTGATAAAAAAAAATGAATCATCATCTTCTTTTACTCTATCAAATTCGACATATTTGATTTTCTCTTCAAAAAGGCAAGTATCCTTTTTGTATTTAGAATAAGTGATTCCATCGTTATCAATACAGATAACTTCTTTGATTTCATCTTTAATACTTTTTTCAGTGATATGTTTAGGGATGAAGTAAAAAAGAGATAGATATACAAATAATGGAATCAAAAAATAAACACCAAATATAATCATCAATTTGAAGTTTGACGTCAAATATGAAAGAGAAAATAAAATGACAAAAACGATAACAGTACAGATGATTAAAATAGGAATATAAATTGAAAATAAATTCTTTTGGATTTTCTTATTATCAACTAAATTAGATAAATTCTTGGTTTCCAACTTATAATTTATATTAAAAGTAGTTTTTGTTTCAATTTTGAAATCACCATTTTTTATCTTCTCTATTTCAATCTTATTTTGTTCTTCAATAATAGCTTTGATCTTTTTACTGCCTTCATAATTCAAATATGAGAATAAGACTAATACGAATAATGAAACACATAATAAACAAATAGCAAAGATGAAGAAGATACTCCATCCTAATGGAAGTGAGAATCTGATATTTTGTAATTCTCTCATCTTTTGGAAGAAATATAAGAAAACAATCAAAAGCGAGGTGATAGCAATAAGACAACCTGCCATCCCTATGTATATGCACTTGAGATATTTTTTAATTTTTCTTTTAATATTCTCCACCATGTTCTTTTAAATATCCAAATAATTTTCTTAAAGCTCTACCTCTATGAGAGACTGAGTCTTTTTCAAAAGCAGTAGAACGACCAAATGTCTTCTTTAAATCATACGAATAAAACACTGGATCATATCCGAATTGATCAGGTGCTTCACTATCAAAGAAAGATGCAATTTCGCCCTCGGTTTGTCCCATAAAGCAAAGATCAATGCCATGAACCTTATCCATATAGACCATCGCAGTATAGAAAGTTGCTGATTTATCATCTTTATCTTTTAACATTTCGATGATCTTATCACATTTCTCTTTATAAGTATGTCCCTCCATAAATCTAGCAGAATGAACTCCTGGGAAATTATCAAGAGCGTGAATACAAAGTCCAGAATCATCAGCTAAAATAGGATAATCACATTTTGAAATGATATCAAAAGCTTTAATTCTCGCATTGCCTTCAAAGGTGGAGGCAATTTCTTCAGCTTCAACTTCAAGTCCTAATTCTTTGAGTGAGATAACATCATATCCAAGCGGAGAAAGCATTTCTTTAACTTCGCGGACTTTATTTGGATTCGATGTTGCAAATACAATTTTCTTTTCCATAAAATTTATTTTATCACATTTCTAAAATAGGATTGAAGCAGTTTCAACTATATTGATGAAAAATCGCTATTTATTTTAAGAAATCCAGAACTGGCATTTCATTTTTTTCAATGATAGAAAGAAGCATATCAGCAAAACCTTTAGGATTTCTTATTTGGTACTGCATATGATTGTAGTTATCAAAAATTGGAAAATGAGCATTGGGATAGGCTTTCATAACATTATCTCTATATTTGAAATGATCTTCAATACTTCCAAATTCAAAAAAGCATTTCTTTTTAAAGTCTTCACTCAATTTTGGAAATG
The DNA here is from genome assembly GCA_963617725.1 of Paludibacteraceae bacterium. Taxonomy (GTDB): domain Bacteria; phylum Bacillota_I; class Bacilli_A; order RFN20; family CAG-288; genus Enterosoma. The sequence goes on along the minus strand of CAVEQA010000017.1, from coordinate 11,790 downwards.
GCTTATTTTCAAGACTATCACTGATTTGTCTTCTCATATTTGAATATGTGAGTTCTTTACCTGCCTTTATAAAATATGGTCGTATTTCTTCATCATCACACCACATGATTTTTCCTAGATTCTTTCCATTTTTCTTATAGAGACTTCTGATAGCAAAATATAAAATCGGAGTGAGTAATCTTCTTGTAAATTTATTGATTTGAGCAAATTGACCACCATCAAAAAAAGCGTGCATAACTTCAATATTTGTCGTTGATAAAAAAGCAATTGCTAAATCAGCTCCGATAGATGATGACACTACCAATTCTAATTTTGAAATTCCTTTTTCTTTTAAAAAGTCTTCAACTTGTTTTATCTCATCATTTTTAGAGATATATTTTTGATTTTTACAATAAACAGTAGAAGTAGGTAAAATGCAATAATATCTATCTTTTAAATATTCAACAACTCTATCGCTGCTATCTCCTGTCACTCCCATTGCATGGAAGAAAATTATCGCAGGATTATTTACGTTTCCGACAGTTTTAAACAACATATTAAGCCCCCTTAGAACTATTCAATTTCTATATACTATATCACAAATTCACTTCTATAATTAGTTACATCTAACTTTTATTTTAATTTCAAAAAAATAATTTGTTAAAATCAATTATAAATAATGGTCTATGATATAATATTGAAGTCATGAAAACATGTCCATTTTGTAAAAAAGAAATACCGGAATTCGATTGGAATTGTCCGTATTGTCATCATCATGTCGGTTCCTTAATCAAAGGCGTCGGTCATGCCACTAAAGGAACATTTAATGATGATATAATCAAACATCCGCTGATATCTAAAGAAGATGATTCTATGATTAAAGAAGATGATTCAAACTCTGATTATGGGGATGATTATGACTATTAAAGAAAGGAAACACAACTATGGAAACAGAAGAAATCATTGAACCTCTATCCGAATACAATAATAAGTATCGCCAGAAAAGCATCGATGAAACCAACAAATATTTTGATGAATTAGTCGAAAAAGCTAAATTGAATCAAGATGAAAATGCCAAAACTGCAGATTCTTATTACAGCAAATGCAAAGAATATGAAGCTGCTAATAAGAAAGCAAATAACAGTAAAGGATTGAAAATATTCTTGATTGTGATGGCCGTTCTCTTCTTGATTGCTGCCGTCTTTATGTTTGTCATAGGATTTTCAAAGACCAGCGGTTCTAAAGTAGTATTTTTCATTCTTGGTCCTCTATTTACAGTCTTAGGCATTGTAAACATCGTAATTGTCTGTGCGAAATTGAATAAATTGATCAAAAAGAGAGAAGAAGCAGCTAATAAATTATTAGAAGCTGCCAATGCCATCAAAAATACTTGTTACAACCAAATGAGTGGTCTCAACGCATTATTCGATTGGTCTGATACTGCAAATATTGTCAAAAGGGTCACCCCACTCATCCAATTGGATGACAAATTCGATGATGCAAAATATCTCTATTTAAGAGATAAATACGGAATCGACAAAGAGACTAGCAAAGATTCTTCTAACTATTTTGTCTTATCAGGTAGCATCATCGGAAATCCTTTCTTAGTCGAAAGATTGCACAATGAAGAAATTGTAAATAAAGCCTATTCAGGTAGCATTGTAATCACCTGGACAACTCATACAACAGATTCAAAAGGTAATTCAAGAACAATCACTCACACTCAAACATTGACTGCAACTATTTATAAACCATGTCCGGAATATTCATTTGAAACATTCTTAGTCTATGGTAATGATGCTGCTGAAAGACTTTCTTTCTCTAGAACTCCTCAAGTCAGTGCTAGTGCTAGTGAAAAAGATATTCAAAAACAAGTCAAAAAGACATCTAAAAAGCTTGATAAAATTGCTGAAAAAGCTGTCACTGATAACAATCCAAATACCAATTTCACCAAGCTTGGTAATGATGAATTCGATTCATTATTCCACGCAGTTGACCGTGATGACGAAACTCAATTCAGACTTCTTTTTACCCCACTTGCTCAAACAAATATGTTGAAGCTCATCAAATCAAAAGCACCTTATGGTGATGATTTCACTTTCATCAAGAAGAAAAATTTAAATTATATCTTCTCTCGTCATGCTCAAAATCAAAATATCTATTCCAACCCTGAAACCTATGTCGACTTCGATTGTAGAAATGCTAGAAAGAAATTTGTCGATTACAATTTCTCATTCTTCCGCTCTCTCTATTTCGATTTAGCACCTATCTTATCGATACCTCTTTATCAACAAACAAAATCTAAAGAAACTATCTATGGCGATGATAAAGCTGATATGAATGTCTCACCATTTGAACAAGAATCTTTAGCAAATGCCTTCTCACCAAAACAAGTCGATTCACCAGAATCCTGCACTAAATCTATCAGAAAAACTACTTACTTAGGTAGTGAAGAAGGAATCGATAAAGTCAAAATCGATTCTTATGGCTTCAAAGGAACTAATAGAACTGAAATCGTTCCAAAACTCGGTGGCGATGGTAGAATGCATAATGTTCCGGTCCATTGGGTTGAATATACTCCAGTTCACAGAACTACATTCATGGGAATTCAAAATTGCGATGAAAGTAGATATAGCTTCTCTAATCTCATGCAAAATGATGGATTTAGAAATGCTTTCAATAAATTATCAGCAATGCATTTTGAAAGAAAAATTCTCGCTTATATCGTTCCATCCGATGGTGAAAACGTTCCTAGCTTTGAAGAATTTAAAAATGCTTATAAAAAAAGTGAAACCAAATAATAATTTCGTGATACAATAGCTTGTCTTTAAAAAGGAGAAAAAAATATGGCTAATGAATTAGATGAAACAAAAGATCCTATTCGTGAAGAAGGTCGTGATGTCCATGTCATCGATAAACAAGTAAGTCCTAAAGTTGGAGCAGGAACATATGTCTTCGTTGTCTTCCTCTTCCTTCTTGGCATTATCCCAGGTGTCATTTATCTCATCATGTGTGTGAAGGCAAAGTCTTACTTCGGACAACTTCAACAAAAGATTCAACACAATGCATCTCAAATTGATAACTATCTTGAACAAAGAGTTGTCATTCTTCAAAATGCTGCTAAGCTTCTTGACAAAGCAGTCGATCTTGACAAAGATGTCTTAAAGAGTGTCGCTGCTTATAGAGGTGGTGTCAATCCAAATGCAGATGCTTCTAGAAATGAAGTCGCCACTAAGCTTGATGGTGTCACTAATGCTATCAATCTCGCATTCGAAGCATATCCAAATATCCAAGCTCACAAAGAAATCGCTGATTGTATGCAACAAAACAGCTATCTCCAAAAGGAAATCACTGCTGCAAGAGAAGTCTACAATGATACAGTCCTCCAATGGAACTCTGAAATCTATTCTTGGCCTGTTAAGATCATGGTCGCTTCTAAAGCCGGCTACACAACTCGTATTCCTTTCACCACTTCTAAAGAGATGAAAGAAAAAGCTAGAGGAACATTCTTCTAAAAATTCTCCTCCAGGGAAACCTGGAGGATTTCTTTTTTTCTAATTGCACAAATGCTCCTTTATATTTATAATTTCTAAGGCATATATGATTTATCTAGATTATTCAGCAAACTTTCCTACTCAAAAGGAAGTTTTAGACACGCTTATCGAAGTTGAGCAAAATTATTGTGGAAATTGTGTTTCCATTCATAAAGAAGGAAAAAGAAGTATGGCTTTATATAAAGAAGTCAATTCAAAACTTCTTTCAGTTTTAAATTTGAACGAAGAAGAATATGAAGCTATCTACACATCCAGTGCAAGTGAATCCAATAATCTAGCTATAAAAGGATTATTTCAATCATATTCAGGATTTGGAAAACATATTCTTGTCAGTGAATTTGAACACAGTTCTACAAATGCAGTTCTCGGATATTTAAAAGAAGGACAAAATGCAGTCGTTGAATTCATCAAGACCAATGAAGATGGGAAACTCAATCTTGATGATTTAAAATCAAAACTAAAAATGAACACAATTCTTGTCTGCCTTTCATTAGTTGAAAGTGAGGCAGGAGCTATTCAAGACTATAAAGAAGTTATAAAGATCATCAAGAATTATCCGAATTGTCATCTATTATTAGATGCAACTCAAGCCGTTGGTAAAGTTCCATTAGATTTAAACGGCGCTGATTTGATAAGTTTCACTCCTCATAAATATGGAGGTCTTATCGGAACTGGAATTCTCATAAAGAAAAAAGACTGCATCCTCACTCCTTTGATTCACGGTGGTAATAGTGTCAGTCTTTATCGTTCTTCAACAACACCATTAGGACTGATAGCTTCTAGTTATAAAGCCACTGAACTTGCAATCACAAACTTAGATGAACACTTGAGAAAAGTTAGAGAACTTCTATCATATTTAGTTTCAGAATTGAAGAAAGAAAAGGATGTTCTTATAAATTCAAATTTAGAATTTCCCTATATTCTCAACATTTCAATAAAAAATAGAAAAGCAAGTCAAGTAGTATCACTATTAGCTGAAAATGATATTTGTGTATCTCAAAAATCAGCTTGCAGTATCTTAAATACACCTAGTAAGACTATCATGAGCATCTATCATGACAAAGAAAGAGCTTTAGGCTCCTTTAGAATTTCCTTATCATATTTGACAACATATGAAGAATTGAATCAATTCTTAACTGTATTAAGAGGTATTATCCATGGAAAATAAAAGTCCAGAAATCGTATCTTGTGAAAATCTTCAAGAACAAGATATCCCAAGTAAAAATGATGAATATGAAAGAAGCTTGACCACAACATATCGAAGAAAGATCTGGTCAAAATTTATCGCTGCTATTAAAAATTATCAACTGATTCAACCAAACGACAAAGTATGTGTCTGTATTTCTGGGGGCAAAGACTCCATGTGTATGGCTGAATGTTTTAAACTCTTACACAAGCATTCAGAATTCCCATTTGAAGTCAAATACTTAGTTATGAATCCGGGATATAATGAGATAAATCTTCAAGTCATCAAAAACAATTTGAAAATATTGAATATTCCTGCCACAATAATCGAAACTAATATCTTCGATATCGCTAACTCTCAAGATCACAGCCCTTGTTATTTATGTGCAAAGATGAGAAGAGGTGCATTATATAGAATCGCTAAAGATGAATTGGGATGCAATAAAATCGCACTCGGTCATCACTATGATGATGTCATCGAAACAATCTTGATGAACATGTTAAATGCTGGATCATTTCAAACAATGTTACCAAAGCTCCATTCAGATAACTATGAAGGAATGGAAGTTATCCGTCCTTTATATTATGTAAGAGAACAAGATATCATCGCTTGGCGAAATATGAATCAACTTCGATTCATCCAATGCGCATGCAGATTCACAGAAAACTGTTCTGTCTGTGATAATGGAGGTGGTGGTTCTAGAAGATATGAGACCAAACAATTGATCAAAGAACTCAAGAACATGAATCCACAAGTCGAACAGAACATTTTCAAAGCAGCTGAGAACGTCATTCTTGACAAAGTCATCGCTTATAAAGAAGATGGAAAATTGCATTCATTCTTGGATACCTATGATGATTTTGTCATGCCATCTAAGAAAAAAGAGAATAAATAGAATTTTAAGAATTATTTAAAACGAGATTTTTTATCTCGTTTTTTTGATATTTTTCTAAAAAATGTAAAATATTTCTAGATTTTAATAACTTTTTAGAACACTAAAAATATCTAATTTTATTTTTTAGCACTTTAAGCTTGAAATTGCTAAATTTCGAATTATAATATATTCGAGTAACAAAAAAACTCATTATTCGGAGGTTAATTAAAATGATAAAACCATTAAGAGATTATGTCGTTCTTGAAAAAGTTCCAGAAGAAAAAAAGGTCGGTGGAATCATCATCGCCACATCACATGATAACGAATCTGCATTAGCAAAGGTCATTGCTGTTGGTCCTGGTTATACCAATGAAGATGGAAAAGATATCAAAGTCCAAGCTGAAATCGGACAAAAAGTCATCTACAAAAAATATTCCACAACTGATTATGAAGAAGCTGGCAAAAAATATATGTTGATTCAAGACAAGGATATCCTTGCCGTCGTAGATTAATCAAAGGAGATTATTAATTATGGCTAAAAAAATAAGTTATGGTACAAAAGCAAGAGATAATATGCTTCTTGGTGTCGACGCCCTTGCTGATACAGTTAAATTAACATTAGGTCCTAAAGGACGTAATGTCGCTCTTGATAAAGGATATGGTTCTCCATCTATCGTCAATGATGGTGTCTCTATCGCAAGAGAAATCGAACTTCAAGATAAAGAACAAAATTTAGGTGCTAAATTAGTCTATGAAGTCGCAAATAAGACCAATGACATCGCAGGTGATGGTACAACAACCGCTACTGTTCTTGCTCAAGCAATGATCCACAAAGGATTCGAAGCAGTCGATAAAGGTGCTAATCCTGTCTTAGTACGTCAAGGTATCGAAAAAGCCAGCAAGGCCGTTTCTGATTCCATCTTAAAGGGTGCTAAGAAGATTTCTACAACCGATGATATCGCTTCTGTTGCTACAATTTCTGCAGGTGATGAAGTCATCGGTAAGACTATTGCTGAAGCTATGGAAAAGGTTGGCAAAGATGGTGTCATCTCTGTTGATGAATCCAAAGGCTTTGATACTACCTTAGAAGTTGTCCAAGGTATGCAATTCGATAAGGGTTATGTTTCCCCATATATGGTTACCGATCAAGAAAGAATGGTTGCCGAACTTGAAAACGCCTATATCATGGTAACTGATCAAAAGGTCAGTAACCTTCAAGATATTCTCCCAATGCTTCAAAGCGTTGTTGAATCACATCGTCCACTTCTCATCATCGCTGATGATATGGATAATGATGTCGCCGCAACTTTGATTGTCAACAAGATGCGTGGCACATTCAATGTTGTCGCTGTCAAAGCTCCTGAATTCGGTGATAATCAAAAGAACACTCTCCAAGATATCGCTATTATGACTGGTGCTAACTTCTACAGCAAAGATCTCAATATGAGTCTCAAAGATATCACTGTTGATGATTTAGGTTCTGCTAAGAAAGTTAAAGTCACAAAAGATCATACAACAATCATCGATGGTGCTGGTTCTAGCGATTCTATCGCCAATAGAGTCAGTGAATTAAAGGGTCAAGTTTCTGAAACCAAGTCCGATTATGACAAGAAGAATCTCCAAAAGAGAATTGCAAAACTTGCCGGTGGTGTCGCTGTCATCCATGTTGGTGCTGCAACTGAAACCGAACTCAAAGATCGTAAACTCAGACTTGAAGATGCTATCAACGCAACTTCTGCTGCTGTCAGCGAAGGTGTTGTTGTCGGTGGCGGTGCTGCTTTACTCAATGTCTATCGTGAATTAAAGCCAACACTCAAAGATGATAATGTCGATGTTCAAAAGGGTATCGATGTTGTCTTAAATGCCTTAACTGCTCCTCTTGCCCAAATCTGCGATAATGCAGGTTATGAAGGTGCTGATATCGTTGAACAACAAAAGCATCGTGATGATGATCTTGCATTTGATGCCAAGACTGGTACATGGATTAACTTCATGGATAAAGGTATTATCGATCCAGCTAAAGTTACAAGAACTGCTGTCATCAATGCTGCTAGCATCTCTTCATTATTCATCACAACTGAAGCAGTTGTAACTGAAATCCCAAAGCCAGAAACTCCAGCTCCAGCTAACAACGGCGGAATGGATTACTAATTCGTTTTAAATATTCCTTTTCTATATAAAATACTCAAACCTTCTTAGAGATTTCTAGGAAGGTTTTTTATGTATAATACAAATCATCTTTTATCTATTGTAATAATGGATTTGTTTATTATTCAAAAAGTCGTTCATAATGGAAGTCAAAATAAATGTATGTTTAAATATAAGAAATATAGAAAAAATATAATTATGACATTATATTTAAATCAAAGAATGTAATAAAGGTTTTGCATCCGAAGATTGTTATATGTGTCACTCGTCTTAGAAGATCAGGTAAGACTATGGCTCTTTCTATGTATAATGCTTATTATTCAAAAGGATGTAATTATAAAGGAGATGTCTTACTTTTTGGAATCAGTTATGATTCAATTACACTTAAACATTCTTCCAAGGTAGAGACTATCAAACTTTAAATAAAAACTGTTAACAACTTAACCCATGTCTTAAAGGATTTATTGTTAACAGTTTTTTATTATCTAATAACCATCGCAATGATTAAGAATGCTGCAAAAATATAACCTACACAGAAGAAGAGAGCATATAAAGCAAGTGTTAAGTAATCAACTGGCTTACATCTTTTACCTAAATGTGGATGATAGAAGAATAGTGATGGTATCAAGAATACAATTTGCCAATATCTTCCGATACCTTTGATATTTGTAGTTGAATTTCTAAAGGCAAATTCAAATATCGCAATTACACCAATGATTAAACATATAAGAACATTTTTGCAAAAATAGAATTTGTTTCCGTTATAAATCTTTTTAGCTGCTTCTTTTCCATATTTCTTAGCAACAAATAATCTCATAAAATATAAACCGATCAAATAACTCACACAAAGGAATGAGAACTGTGGTCTTTCAGAATCAAAGAAATAAATTTGCCAAGAATTGAAATCCAATTTCCAATTCTTATAATTTTGAAAGATCAATGAAGAGATGAATATCCATAAAATTGGAAGGATTGAACATAATCTGAATATGATGGTTTTCTTTTTAGTATTCAGCCATTTTGGATTGTAAAATAAGAAGAACATAAGACCGAAATAACAAGAGATAGTACCGAAATTATTTGGAACGATGTAATATTCACTAGCAATGGTGATAACACCTCTAGTTTTTGAAAGATAATCTAATAATACGCATTCGATTGAATACAATCCAAAGAAGATAATTCCGTACAAGAAGAAATTTCTCAAACTTCGACGATCATCGAGGAAAATATCGAAATCGATGAAGTAAAGAAGAAACATACCAATCGTGAAATATAAGAAGAAACTCGATGAGGTCTTCGAATACAATTCTTCATTGATACCTTCACTGAAGAATAAATAATAAGTATTGAGAATAACTCTGATAGAACCAAATAATATTAAGATGATACCGACTATTTCAAAGACAGTTTCAGGAATGAATGGGAAGAATCTCATATCCTTTTCAACTTGTTGAAACACTCGTTTTTCTTCTTTTGGTGGTACCACTTCATTTTCAACCTTATTTTCTAAAACTAAGGTTGCTTTTTTCTTTTTCTGGCCGAAGAATAGAGCATATAAATAAGCGAATAAGAATAAACCAGTCAATCCTATTCCTATGATTCCCATAGCGAGAGATACTACTTCGGTTATGAGATTTTCTGTTGCGCCTTTTTGGTGATCAACTAATAACTCAGAATAAAAATCATAATCCATTCCAAGTGTAGTTTTGATCATCTGAGTAAAATCAGAATTGACATTATCAACATGGGATAACATCTTTTCCTTAGCCACTTTGTATTCATCACTTTGTTCATCGACAGTTGATCCATCCTCTAAAGTTATCGTTCCATTAAACGTAAACTTTGAATTTTCAATATCGAAATAGGAAATATATTTTTGTAAAGTCGTATAATTGACATACTGAACATTTAACCTGACAAGACTTGTAGTAGCAAGATTTGGAACAATATAATATACGCTACCATTTTCTTCTTTATAGTCAATATAAGCAGTAAAACTTCTTATAGAATGTTCTTCAGTAGATGTTGAAATCGAAACATATTTAGTATCATCTGATGTATGAATTTCAGGTCGTGTCATCTCATGTAGGAGTGAAAAAGTGATGCTTCCTTTCTCCCTTGTTTGATTAACAAATTCGATATATTTCTCACAGTAGAATTCACTTGCGTGATTCATCGTGTAATTATACTTTTGAAATCCGAATACAATGGTTAATATTGATCCGATAAATAAGACGATAAATACAATTCTAACCCAAAGTTTTGAAAGAATATTTTTATACCATTTTTCAAATTTTGTCTCAACTTCAGGAAGCTCGGCAGGATATGAAGATAGTCCTTCTAAATATTCACTATAATCAATATTCAAAGCTTTTGAAATCCGATCTATATATTTTTTTGATGGTTTTACATATCCTTTTTCATAATATCCATAGAAAAATGGAGGAACTCCAAGAAATTTTGCAAATTTCCGTTTGGATAATCCCATTTCCATTCTTTTTAGATAAAGTATTTCGTTATATGATAATGATTTTTCCATAAGTAACTAAAAGTATAACATTTTACAAAGATAATTTTCTCTTTTTTTGTAATTATTTGTTACAATATTTTTTATGAGAATCAAAAAAATATTTTCAACAATTATCTTATCGAGTATTATTCTTTCTTCTTGTAAAAATACTGCCTTAAACAAATTCCAATTCCATTACTCTCAAGCAGCGTTATATGACTATAAAGAAGATACTTTTTATGATGATTCATATTTTTTAGATGATTCTACAATTTATAATAATTCTCTCTCCACTTGTTCAATGGCCTTTGCCCTTGCTAGTTTTGCTAGCAATGTAGATAAAGAAAAAGAAACATATAGATATAGAAATGGTGAAGAATTCTTAAAGAACGCTGGTTTTTCTGATATTGATGTCAATTCTTATTATAAAATTAAAACCTCAACTGATTCTTTAGGCGTCATCTTTGGTCACAAAAAGATTCAAAATACCACTTTAATTGCCGTAGGAATTAGAGGTGGTAATTATGAAATGGAGTGGGCTGGTAACTTTACCCTAGGTGATGGAAAAGAAGTAATCCAGCACAAAGGTTTTTATGATGCTTCAACCATTTATTTAAATAGTCTTGAAGAATATATAAATAAATATAACTTAAATGGTGATGTTAAACTTTGGACTGTCGGATATTCAAGAGGTGGAGCTTCTAATAATCTAGCAGTTGGTAGAATCGATCAAAAAATCGCTAAGGGCGAAGCTTTGTTCAATGGAAAAGTGACATTAAAAAAAGAAAATATCTATTGCTATTGTTTTGAACCGCCGATGGGAGCTTCATATAACGAAGAAATCTCTCCAAGAAGTGAGATATATTCAAATATTCATAACATCGTCAATGCCAATGATCCAGTTCCTAAAGTTGCGATGAAAGAACTCAGATATACAAGATATGGAGTTGATTATTATTTGCCAGATAGTGTAAGAAATGTAAACTACACAAATCTCATCAATCCGGTTATCAAGTTCTTCAATAATATCAATAATCATGCCGCCCTTGGTGATTACGCAATTTCAAATTTCATCTTATCATCAAACAAGAGCAGTTCAAAAGAATACACTATAAGTTCCTATAGCAATAATAAATTGAATTGGACTAGCGGATTATTCCTTGATGAATTCTTATCAAACTTAACTATTTTAGGCGTTCAAAACCTAGATAATTATGTCGAACATTTCCAAGAAGGATTAAGAGAAATATTCGAAGTGGTTTATAAAAACGGATCACCTAAATTCAGTTTTATGACACTAGGTGTATCGTTTGCTAAATATATATTAAATTCAACTAACATTGATATATTGATCAACAATTTAGTTCATAATCCTTCCATATTTGTCAAAGACTTTATCGTCTTGTTAAATACTGTTTTAGTAAGCTTAGGAATTGAAATCTCTCCTACGATTCTTCTCAATGGAATTCTTTCCTTAATTAATGCACTTTCCAAAGTCTTACTTCAAAATATCAGTTACTTCTTCACTCTCTTAAGT
>CAVEQA010000016.1:0-22257 GCA_963617725.1 Paludibacteraceae bacterium | reverse complement strand
GCTCATCATTTACCGCCTTTTCCTAGATAAGTATTATAATCTTTTATAAACTTAGTCTTCTTAGGATGGGAAATGTCTAACATCTCACCATCAACATTGACTTGAAATCCATATAATCCTTTAATGTAATTAAAATTGACTAATAAATAACTATTACATCTTGCAAAACAATCTATATTTTCTTTTTGAAGATTTTCTTCGATATTCTTAAGACTTCCATAGGTTGTAAAATTTCCATCAATTGAATGAATGATGATTTTATGTCCGACAATTTCAATATACTTTATATGACTAATCTTAATGTATCTTTGTTCATAGTCTATTGTAAAACAAAGTGATATATCTTTTGATCTTTCAAGTTTAGATAATGCTCTTTTAAATTTCATTTCAAAGACATAGTACGTGAGTGGCTTAACCATAAAATCAAGGGCATCGACTTCATATCCTTGAATAGCATATTGAGCAAGGTTAGTAAGGAAAATGATGACAACATCTTTATCGATTTCTCTCAACTTATGAGAACATGATAACCCATCCATTTTACCTAAATGGATATCCATAAAAACTATATCAAACATATCTTTTTTTACAGTTTTCAAAAAAGATTCAGCATCGCTAAAATGATTGATGCTTGTTTCGCCTTCCATTTTGTTCAGTTTTTGATATTTATCTAAACAAGAAAGAAAAGCATCGTAATCTTTTTCATCATCTTCAAGAATTGCAATTTCAATCATTTTAATTATCCTCTTCTTTTCTTCTAACTACAATTATCGCAACAGTTATAATTGAAACAAATACAAGACCGTTGAAACACAAGAAAATTATAAACCAAATTGGAAAATCTTTTCTTTTAATTAGCTTGTATACTAATGTTTTTGAATCACTATGAGTATTTTGATAATTCAATGTTGAGCATAAACTATATAAATAATGTGAACAAGCTTCTTTAGCTTTTGCCATATAGACTTTATCATCTTCATCAAGTGGTCTTGCATTTTTTTCTTTATCATTCAACCATAAATCATTGCCCGCTAATACTCCAGCTTGAGTTGATAAAGGTTCTTCACCATTTGTATAATCAGAAATGACAACGCCTTTATATCCCCATTCTTTTCTTAATAATCTAGTCATCAATGAATAATTAGAACCAGTCCAGGTTGCACCAATTCTATTAAAAGAGGACATAAGACCTACACATCCATATTTCTTTATTGCTATTTCAAAAGGCTTTAAATATATTTCTCGTAAAGCTTGTTCAGTATTCCATTCGTTCACACCTGGATTATTATCCCCTAGTTCTGCCATGACAAAATGTTTTAAATAAGTTAATAATCCTTTTTCTTTACAAGCAAGAACAACACTTCCTGCCATATTTCCTGTGAGAAGAGGATCTTCAGAAAAATATTCACTGTTTCTACCATTAAAGGATGAACGATGAATATTACAGCTTGGAGCATACCAACCGCTGACACCAGTTTCTTTTGCTTCAAGAGCAACTGATTCTCCAAATTGACTAGAAAGATTAGTGTTGAATGTTTGTCCTAAAACTGTAATAGATGGAAAGGCTGTCCATAAAGTAGAACGATTAGAAATGACAGTAGTATTCAATCCACAAGTCCCATCATATTCTTTATATAGTGGTTTTGAAATACTATAAATGGCATCTGTTTTAAATCCGCTATTTTCAATGAGGCTTTTCACTTCTTCTTTGCTCATTTGATCGACTAATTTATTTAACGTTTCTTCATCTCCATCTGCTATTTTAGATATCAAATCCATGTTGTAAACTAATGTTTTATAATCTGAATTAAGTTCAGATAATGTCGGTTTGCTTCCATCTTCTTTAGTTACTAGATTCAAATTACTATCAAGAGAAAAGCTAGGCATTTTATCAACATCTTTAGAAACGATGTCATAACAATTTAACCCATTTATTTCTTTTACTTTCAAACTATCAATCTTTGTTGCATCAAATGAGTTTATAAAACTAGAGGTGAAATCATCTCTTGTCAAATAAGATTCTTTTAAAGAAAATCCACTTCCATCAATTCCACAACCATAAGAATTCGAATCAAATAAGACACTGACATCATTATTAGTATCCGGATCTTTTTGATAAAGAATATCATTTTCAACTTTTAATGTGAATGAATTATTCTCCATATTCTTTAAATCATGAGAAGTTTCATTGAGGGTGAAAAGATAATCTCCTTTTTCTACTTCATACCCTTTGAATCCATTCTTATTTTTATCGTAACAGTCAAAACTCGCAAAATCATAGCATTTGAAAGATAGAGTAATTCCAGTTTGTTTTTCTCCTTTTTCAAGAGATGTACTTTTAGCAAAACCTAAAAGTTGAGTAGATGATTTTTCAATCCCACCCTTTGTATAAGGTGAATGAACAAATAACAAGATAGTATCCTTTCCTTTATAGTCTCCTGTATTCTCTACCGATAACGATATGGATACTTCGCTAGATTCATCAATATATGAACCATCTTGAATAGAAATATTTTCAATTTCCCATTTAAAAGTAGAATATGAAAGCCCATATCCAAAAGGGTAACAAACTACATCATCATACTTTAAATTTTTATAATACCCTTCTTTAAAAGCAGTCTCATAAAATCTATAACCAACATAAATGTTTTCTCCATAAAAAACATGAGCTTGATTTTCATCATCTAAGCCTGGCTTAAAAGTATTATAAGTAGGTTCTAATGAAAAATCTTTTAAATAAGTATCAGTAAGCCTTCCGCTAGGAGAAGCTTCGCCTTTTAATATTTTAGCAACACTTTTCATTCCTGATTGGCCAGGTAATCCAATTGATAGACATGCTGAAATTTTATCATCACCAAGAAATTTTAATTCCATTGGATTTGAAGAATTAATAAGGATGATAACCTTATTAAATTTATTCTCTAACAGATTTAATAAATTACTTTCTTCTTTAGATAATTCTAGATAATGTCTTGTATCATCTTCTACATATCCTAAAGAGTTGATTTTTTCTTGATATAAGCTAGCTTCGCCACAATTTTCACCTAGGACTCTAGAAATGGTCATAATTGCAATATCAGAAAAACTAACTGCAGTGTCAATCAATTCATTTGAATAAGAATCAACAGAGGGCTCATATAACAGATTTCTATTTGTCATATTATTCTTTAAAAAATCTTCATTATAAAATTCTTTATAAAAATCAATCAGCGATTGATTGATAATAAACCCTTCATCTTCTAAAGCTTTTATAAGAGTTATTTTTTTATCATCTGGAATTGTCGAATATCCGCTTCCAATTCCTCTTAAAATATTTCCATTATCAATTGAGGACCACCCAAAGAGATTAACTTTGATATTATCACCAGTTAAAGGAAGACATTCATCTTTGTTCTTTAATAATACTATTCCTTCTTCTTCGATCTTTTGACATAAATCATCAGATTTTAAACTAGCTTCTTGAAATTCTTTTGTATCAAAAACATCAGCTTTAAAAAAATGATTTATATTATCAAAATTCTTTAAAACTGCACCATCAAAACCTATCATCAAAAAAGAGACAAGGAGAAGAGAAAGAAGATAAATTTTGTATTTTTTAACTTGTTTTGTTTTCATTTTAAGAAACGCCTTTCTTTTTAAAAAAGCATATTAAGCTTATAACAATAATTCAAAAAATCAAAACTAATTTTGAAATTTTAAATCATAACTGCAATTAAAATCATGGTTATGCATTAAATTTATAAACTTAAGTCGAACTTTTTTGTAAGCGATACCATTTAAGTTATTCTTATTTTGTCGATTATGGAGGTATTTATGTCAAAAACAAAAAAAATAGTTTCGTTAGCCGGAATTTCTTTGATTGCAGGTAGCTTGATTGCTGGTAATATTGTCGCATTTCATTTTTCTCCGATGATCACCACTTTCTTATCAGGAACAGGTAATCGTGATTTTGATTCCGATGATTTCAATAAAGCTAGCACCCAATCAGATGAGCTTTGTCAAAAGATAGCTGAGGAAGGTATTGTCTTACTAAAAAATGAAGATAATTGTTTACCACTCACTGAAAGTAAAAAAATCAATGTCTTCGGTTGGTCATCCACAGAACAAGGATTTTTACTCTCTGGTATTGGATCAGGATCATCAACTATCAACGAAGATAAAAAGATTTCTCTTTTAAAAGGTCTTGAAGAAGATGGATTTGAATACAATAAAGAACTTGAAAAATTCTACAACGATTATGATAGTTCAACCTTTGATTTTAAAACCGGAAGTACAAAAAGAATCAGTTTGATTGAACCATCAATTGATGAATATTCTGATGAGCTCATCAATAATGCTATCAATTTCTCAGATACTGCTATGGTCGTCATTTCAAGAGTCGGTGGTGAAAATGTCGGTGAAATTCCAACCGAACAAAAGAAATCTCACGGACAAGCAACTGATAAATCAAGAACATATCTTGAATTGTCAATCGAAGAAGAAGAACTTCTCGATATGGTCAAAGAGAACTTCACTAAAGTTATTGTTGTCATCAATTCCACAAATCAAATGCAACTAGGATTTTTAAAAGATGAAAATGTCCAAGCAGCATTATATGTTGGGGTCACAGGACAAAGTGGCGCAAAAGCTATTGGCAAAATCTTAGATGGAAGTGTCAATCCTAGCGGTCATTTAACCGATACATTGGCTTACGATTATACTGCTGAACCTGCTTTTAAAAATAGAATTCAACAATCCAATAACATCGAATATAGAGAAGATATCTACATCGGATATAAATATTATGAAACAGCTGATGAGCTTGGATATTTCAGTGATGTCGATAATGATTATGGATACGGGTATGAAGGTGTTGTCGCATATCCTTTTGGATTCGGTTTAAGTTATACAAACTTTGAATGGAAGCTTGAAAGTAGTTCAATCAACAATAATGGTAGCTTGAAAAAAGATGATACAGTAACTTTGACTTTCTCTTGTAAAAACACTGGAAGGGCTGCTGGAAAAGCGGTTATGGAAGTCTTCTATAAAGCTCCATATAAAGATGGTGAAATTGAAAAATCATCTATCAATCTTCTTGAATTTGCTAAGACAAAAGAATTAAAACCAAACGAAAAGCAAGAAAATATCACTATCGAATTCACACCATATGATATGGCAAGTTATGATTGTTATGATAAAAACAACAATAACTACTCTACATGGGAATTAGATGATGGTGATTACACCATTCAATTCATGGATGATTCTCACAATCTCAAAGAGATGGATCAAAATTCGATAACATTCCATGTTGATGACACTATTATCTATGATACAGATCCAGTAACCGGAAACGAAGTAAAGAATAGATTTACTGGTGAGTCAGCTTATTCAGGAGTTCCAATTGATGCCTCAACAATCCACAGTAGTGAGGTCACCTATTTATCAAGAACAAGCTTTGATTCAACCTTCCCTGACACTGCAACAATTCCCGAAAATTCTCAAGAAGTCAGTAAAGCAAACAATTATACAAATACTAGTTATGACACAACTGAAATGCCATTAACTAGTCAAGACAATGGACTCTATCTCATCACAAAAGATGATGGTACTAAAGCATCGCTAGATGATTTGAATGGAAAATCAAATGCAACATTAAAATACAATGATGAATTAATTTGTGAAATCGGTGAAAATTACGATTCAGAAAAATTGACTAAGTTAGTTCAACAAATGTCAACAACCGAATTAAAGAACATTGTTGAAAATGGTGGATTCCACACCGTAGCTGTTGAATCTATTGGTAAAACAAGACAAGATGAATTTGATGGTCCTGCAGGATTTAATACAACCACTCAAACCGGTGATAACACCGGAGCATGGACTGCCTTCCCAAATGAAACCTTAATCGGACAAACATGGAGTAAAGAAATCGCTCATGAAATGGGTGTATCTATGGCAACTGAAGGAAAAGCAACCGGTCTTACTGGTTGGTATGCACCTGGTGTCAACCTTCATAGAACTGCTTTCAATGGTAGAAACTATGAATATTATAGTGAAGATCCAGTTCTTTCTGGATTCATGGCAGCCAATGTTATCAAAGGTGCTAAAGAAAACGGATTACATTGTTACCTCAAACATTTCACACTTTCTGAACCTGGTGTCAACGCTAAAGGATATAACACTTGGTTGACTGAGCAAAACTTCCGTGAAAATTATTTGAAGCCATTTGAAATCGCCGTCAAAAAAGGTGGAAGCAATGCTATCATGACAGCCTTCAATTCTATCGGTGGAGTTTGGGCTGGTGCTAATTATGCAATGAATGTTTCTGTCTTAAGAGATGAGTGGGGATTTAGAGGATCTCTTATCACTGACTGGAGTGATGGTTCTGGTAATATGATTCCAACAAAAGGTATTAAAGCTGGCAATGACTTATGGCTCAATCCAAATGATGGAAATATCTCAAATCCATTGAATATGAAAGATCCAACTACTGTGGCTTGTGCACAAACTGCTGCTAAAAATATCATCTACACCATGTGCAATACTTATGCTTATAGCAAAAATGCTGGAAATAGCAATACAAACGGAACAACACCAGTTAAACAAGCATTTGCTTGGTGGAAGATAGTGCTCATCTCCATTGATGTAGTTGCCTTTGTCGCTCTTGCTTTCTGGGTATTTATGTTATTTAAACAAAAGAAAAGTAAATAATTAGATAAGATAATGAAGAAGACGAGATTTAATCGTCTTCTTCATGTAATTTCAAACTTATGATTTACTTTTATCAATTTATGATTAAAAGTAAGCTCTTACATTTGAAATAAAATAAACTATTACAAGCATAAAAAGTGCAGTTTTTGACATATATAAACTGGTCAAAAAATTAATGGAGGACACAATTTTATGAAAAACAAGTCAAAGAAGTTTCTTACTACTTTAGCTATTATCTCTTCAACCTTTGCTCTCACTGGATGTTTTGATAGTTCTAATAGCACACCCAAAACATCTGCTAATTCCGTAGTTTCTAAAACATCTGAGAAGAAAGAAGATACCACTTCAACAAAACCATCTACTTCTACCAAGTCAGATTCTACTAAATCTGATTCTAGCAAAAAGACTGATAGTACTTCAGAATCAGATACTAGTAAAAAAACTGATTCAACAAGTGTTAAAAAGACAGGTACTGTCACTTTAACTTTTGATTCTTCAAAAGGAACAGTAACAGCTGATAAAGAAAGTGGTGATGTCGGTGATACTATCACCTTAACTGTCACAGCAAATGATGGCTATACTGTCAAAGGAGTTAAAGCTAATGATGTAGTTTTAACCGGTCCTACTTATTCATTTGTCTTAGTTGAAGGTGAAAATACAGTTGAAGTAACCTTTGAAGAAGCTGAAACACCGGTTGTCGAATACAATATCGTAGCACCTACTTCTACTGATTTTGAAATCACTGAATTGACAAAGACTAAAGCAACAAAAGATGAGGTTATAAGCTTTAAAGTTGTTGTTAAAAACGACAGCAAAGAAATTGAAAAGGTCACTGCAAATCTTGTTGAACTTGAAGCAGTCGAAGGTGTTTATTCATTCACTATGCCTGAAAAGGAAGTCATTCTTTCAGTCACTTTGAAAGATAAAGCAGAAGAAGTCACTATCAATGTCACCATTCCTGAAAATTTAACAGAAGGTGCTGGAGCTGAAATCATCAAAGCTACATTATCAAGTGATGCTACAGCAACTGATTGGGTATTCAATACCGATGAGTTAAATGGTGTTGGTGTCATCTCTGAACTTCCAAGTGATCACCCAGATAAAGCTGATAATGTTCGTTTCTTCACTCCTGCAAATGCTGGAACTGGCACTTTAAAAATTTCTTGCACTGTCAATGGAAAAACTATTGAAGTAAAAACTAGTATCACCGTAAATGCTGATTATACAAAATACACTGAAATAAAATCAGCAAGTGATTTCATCGCCTTAATTGAAAAAGGTGGAACTATCACTGATAAATATTATCTTTCTAACAACATTGATTTAGGTGGAAGAGTTGTTAATGGTAGAGCTGTCAGTTCTGCATTCAACGGTGTTCTTGATGGAAGAGGTCACTGCGTTAAAAACTTTGAAGTTAAAAACACTTCTGACCAAGAGACAAACAAATCAAATGGTCTTTTCTATATGGTAGGTGGGACTATTAGAAATATTCATCTTATCGGTACAATTTCCGATCAAGGATTCTCTGGATTGCTTGCAAAAGAAGTTTCTGGCAATAATGCATTGATTGAAAACTGCGTTTTCGAAGCCACAAATACATATACAACAACAGACTGGACTTGGGGAAGAAATGGTGTCATTGCATCAGTCCTTCAAACCGGAGCAACTGTTAGAAATGTTGTCACTAAATTAAATGCTGGAGAAACAGGTGCAACTTGCTTCCCATTCTTCGCTTATACTTGGAATGCTAATGTAACTTTATCAAATGCATATACAAATATTGCACATGATGAACAATATGAAAACTACAAGCCATTCTTCCCAAATGGCGGTGCAGACTATTCAAATTACAAATCAGAAAATGTAGTCTATACTCCATTTGAATCAACCGCAAAAACTGCTTATACATCTTTGAGCGAAGATGTTTGGGTATTAGAGGATAATAAGATGCCAGTATTAAAACACAGTGGCGATGATTTTGTCATCTTATCTCCTGAAGTCAGTGCTGAAGCTAGTAAAACAACAATCAGCTTGAAAGAAGGTGAAACTACAACAACAATCACTGCATCTGTTAAAAATACTACTGAAACACCAACGTATTCGTATTCCGTAGATTCTGATGATGTTGTCGAAGTCACAAATAATGACGATGGAACTTTCACAGTTAAAGCTAAAAAAGCCGGAACTGCATCAATAACTATCAAAGCTACAATCGATGGAAAAGAATATACAGCAGCCCCTATTGAAATCACAGTAAAGAGTGCTGATGCTCCTACATATGATATTCCAGAAGGTGCATTTGAAATCAAAGATGCAGCTACATTCAAACAAGTCTTCACTGGTGGTGGTGAATATACAGCTAAAGACTTCTATCTCTCTGCTGATATCGACTTAACAAGTGAAACATCACTTCCAAACAATGGAATGGCTGGCGAATTCTCTAAGACATTTGAAGGACAAGGCCACACTATAAAGGTCAGTTATAATTGGGGATTATTCAATATTATCTCTGCAACTGGTGTCATTAGAAATGTTAACATTGTCACAGACCAACCAAGTGAGGCTAATAGAGGTGGAATTTGTCATACTAATTCAGGTCTTATCGAAAATGTCAATGTTGCAATGACAGTAACAGATGGAAAAGCAACTAATACATTTGCTGGTGTTTGTTATTTAAACAATGGAACTATCAAAGATAGCAATGTCGATTTCACAATCAACACAGCTTGTAACACTGTAAAATCATTTGCTGTTGCTGATGGTAGTGGAACATTTACCAATTGCACTTATAGTGTAAGTGGAAGTTATGATGGTAAGGATAATGCTGTAATAGCAACAAGTGGTACTACACTTGTAACTAAATAATTAAAGGAAATCTATATGAAAAAATCACTTATTTCTGTTTTATGTCTTTTAGCAAGTGTTTCTCTTGCTTCTTGTGGAGAAAATACTAATAAGACAAATGTTGAATCAAATAATAATTCTCAATCTGTAGTCAGAAAACCAACTCTTGCAGTTACTGGTAATTTGAAAACAACAGTTGGACACAGTGTTCAATTGAAGATCACCCTTAAAAATGATACTGCTGGATATACAACTAGCTCTAGTGATGAAGCTGTTGCAACTATTTCAGACACTGGCTTAGTCACCGGTGTTTCTAAAGGCACTTGTACTTTAACAGTCGCTAGTGTCACTGATCCTACTGTTAAAAAAGAATTAGAATTCACAGTCGTTGATGAAAATGATGTCAATGTCACAATCGATGCTTCTGATACCACTGTTGAAGTCAATAATTCAATAACTTTAAAAGCTGTTGTTACTAACAAGAACAATGGTACTGTCACCTATAAATGGGCTGCTTCTAATAAAGGTATCGGTGCTTTCAATAAGACAACTAGTGAAGAAGCAACATTCACTGGTAAAAACATCGGTGAAACTGAAATCACACTCACCTGTGTTATCGATGGAGTCGAAGTCAGTGATAGTGTCACTATTACTGTTATCAAAAACACCAGTGATGCTGTTAAGATTTCTACAGCTGATGAATTCAAAACTAGTCTTTTAGTTTCTGGTAGATTAGATAAAGATTATATTTTAACTGCTGATATTGATTTAGGTGGTTATAAGATTGATGGTTATAAAAATGCTGCAACCTTTGCAGGTACATTAAACGGAAACGGACATAAGGTTTCTAATTTTGAAATCATCTCTAGCGAATCACAACACGCCAATTCAGCTATGTGGCAAAACATCGATGGTGAAGCTGTCATTGAAAATGTAGAATTCGATGGTAAGATTGGTGTTGATGGCATTGGTTGGGGTAGTGCTATTTTAGGAAACGTAGTCTCCGGTACTATCAAAAACTGCTTATTCCAAACAGAACAAACATATAATAATGGTAGTGATAGTTGGTTCCCATTTGGTGGAACAATTGCTGGTGTTTTAAAAGAAAGCGCCGTCTTAGAAGATTGTGTTGTCACAGTTTCTGGCGAAGGTAAAGATGTCAATATGGCATTTGCTATCTATCCAGCAGGTGGATCAACTTCTGATGGAACAAACGCAGGTTTTGCACCATCTACTCAAACCTTCACATGTACTGGTCTATATACTTCTCAATCAGCTGCTTTAGCTTACGGCTCTGCTTGGGAATGGGGTGGTCCAATCGAAGATAAGACAGGTATTCATTGTGCTATCGATTTCACAACTGCACCTGCATCAACATATGCTGATCTTGATGAAACTGTTTGGGATCTTCAAGATAATAAGATGCCAACTTTAAAAGTTATAACCGAATAAAAAAAGACTAAAGGCTTCCCGCATAGGAAGCCTTTATTATAGAAATAGGAGATATAATCATGAAAAAATCACTTTCAGTCTTATTCCTTTCATCTTTATTATTAACTTCATGTTTTGAAGGTGGTTTTACTACTTCTACATCAAAACCAAGTGATTCAAAAGTTGTAAGTAAAGATATTTCCATCGATATTTTAAACGAAAACACAACATTAACAGTTGGAGATATCATCTCTTTAGAAATTGCTACTGATGATAATATAAATCATGATTTTATCATTGAAAGCACTGATGAAGATATTATTCTTATCAATGACAATGACGAATTAGAAGCTAAAAGCAGTGGAAATTGTACTATCTATGTATCGCTTAAAGATGATGAAACAATCTCTTCTTCAATCGATTTTAAGGTAGTAGAAAAGAAAAATACAGATGATGATATTATTGTTGATGATGATTATAAACTTGTTTTCAGCGATGAATTTGATGGCGATTCTTTAAATGAAGAATACTGGTCATATCAAGAAGGCACAGGTAGTGAATACGGTTTATATGGTTGGGGAAATCAAGAAGCTCAAAGTTATAAAAAAGAGAATGTCACTGTTAAAGATGGAAATCTTATAATCACTGCAAAAAAAGAAAGTGCAGATGGTAAATCATACACAAGTGGTAGAATTCGTTCTTATAATAAAGTCTTTAAAACTTATGGAAGATTAGATGCAAGAATGTCTCTTCCTTCTTATTCTGGTTTATGGCCAGCTTTTTGGCTATTACCAAATAATTCAACCTATGGAAATTGGCCAAATAGTGGAGAAATCGACATCATGGAAGCAAGAGGTAGAATAAATGATGAGGTTTCAGCTGCTGTTCATATGGCAAATCAATATAATAATCAACATACCTATCAAACCCAAAGATATTCATTAAAAGATGGAGATAATATATCTAACTATCATGTTTATAGCTTAATATGGGAAAAGAATGATCTCACCTTTTTAGTCGATGATGTTGTATTCATGCATTTAAAGCAAAAAACACTCACCAATTATGAAGGAAATGAAGGGCAACCCTTTGATACTGATTTTTATATTCTTTTTAATCTTGCAGTTGGTGGAAGTTTTGATAATTACATCATGCCAAGTGATGACTCACTTCCAGCTTCAATGAAAGTCGATTATATAAGATGGTATCAAAAAGGATAATTTTAGTTTTGAATATTATTTTATAATCGAAATTCTAACTTTTATAAGTTAAATTTACTTCTAACCACTTCTAGGTTTACTTCTAAGTACTTCTAGGTTTGCTTCTAAGCCTAGAAGTTAACTAAAATATGTTCATTATTTAAAATCTAAATCCCAAAATAAAAAGACTGCTTCTTATAAACTAAATCAACAAGTTTATATAAGCAGTCTTTTTGAATGGATATTAATCAATCTATTTAAAGATCGATTACTTAAGCATTTTCTGGTTTTTTCTTATTGAGGATATATACAACAACACCCCAACCAATGATGACAACTGGAATTGTTATATCGATAACAATTTGGAGAATGTAGGATACTGGAGTACCAGAAGATCTCGAGACACCTTCTCCATATCCATTCATGTTATTGGAATTTCCAGTAACATAAAGAATATTCTTAACGCAATTGCGAAGTACGCAATAATCATCAGCATTTGAACTATCAGCCTTATTCCAGAATCTAGTAGTAGAGAGGTTGATATCACCACCGGCATATGCCATTTGTTTGACTGGCATATAGCCTGGGGTATTGAAGTCATCGATTACAGCGCCTCTAAATCCCCATTCATTACGAAGGATTGTAGTGAGAAGTCTATAATCGCCACCAGTCCACTTAAGGCCAATTCTGTTGAAAGAAGACATAATACCGATACAATCGCCTTCTTTGACAGCAATTTCAAAGCCTTTGAGATAGATTTCTCTCATTGCCTGTTCAGTGACATAAGAGATATCACCATTGCTTTGACGATGAGTTTCTTGTTCGTTTAAAGCAAAATGCTTTGCAAAACAATAAACACCTTTCTTTCTTGTACCTCTTATTTGAGCAGCAGCCATTTTTCCTGTGTGAATAGGATCTTCACTATAATATTCAAAGTTTCTTCCACCAAATGGAGAACGATGAATATTCATACCAGGTGCATACCATCCAGAATATGGAGAACCTAAATTAGTATCTCCCCATAAACCTTCTTCACCAACACTTTCACCATATTGTTCGGCTAAATCTTGATTGTAAGTTTGACCAATCATAACTTCAGAACAATATGCAGCAGTACCATAGAATTCAGCTTGGAACATAAAGTTGACAAATCCTGCAGGGCCATCAGTTTCATAGGTTCTTGGTTTATCAATATCTTTAAGTTCAATTGTGTGGAATGCGCCATTATTGACAAGCTTTTTCATATCATCGAAACTGATACGATTTAAAAGAGCTTCAAATTTTGGATTGTCATATTCGATATATGGAGCACCATATTTATTCAATTTCAATGATCCATCTTCATTCTTTTCGAATAAGTTCCACAATTTTAAATTCTTATCCTCATCACTGACAGTTGTATCTGGCATTGTATGAGTTTCAGGATTGTTTGGATTACGATCAGCTAAAATAGTTTTTTCTTCATTAGTGAGATTATAATCATCACCATCTGGAGTCTTTGGGAATGTACCTTCAAAATCATCTCTATTCAAGACAGTTTGTAAATGATAATCGGAATCTAAATATTTATCACTGTTATCGGTATAAAGATTTTCAACTTTATAACCTGTTGTTGGATCATTTTCGAATTTGATAGTTTCAGTTAAATTCACAGTGAAATCTTTAACTGAAGTATGGCTATCAGTTCTAACAGAGAAAGTATAATCACCTTTATCAAGAGTATAGCCTTTAAATCCATCATTATTTTGATCTTTATAATCATAACTTGCTAAATAATATGGATTGACTTCAATTGTGAGTTCTTCTTCACTATTTGGCTCTAATTCACTTGTTTTACCAAAGGCGACAAGTTGAACAGAACTCTTTTGAATTTGTCCTTTGATATAAGGAGCAGAACCATAGATTTGAACAACTGCTTTACCTTTAGCCTTACCGGTGTTTTTAACTTTAACTTTGAGATTGAAAGTATCTTTAGTTAATGTTTTTGGAAGCTCAGCACTATTAGAGATGGAATAATCAAATGTTGTATAACTTAATCCGTAACCAAATGGGTAAACAACATTTTCTTTATACCAAGTTTCTCCTTCAACAGAACCTCTTGTTTCATAATAACGATATCCGACATAAACGCCTTCTTCGTAATCAACGAAATAATAATCAGCATTTTGTCCATCAATCTTAAATTGATCACCATCAGTCTTACTGTTGTCTCCAAAATTAGCAAAACTTGGAGTTTTTGTAAAATCACTTGCAAAGGTATCGACAGTATGTCCGCTTGGATTAGTTGTACCATTTAAGATTTCACCTAAAGCCATAACACCAGTTGTACCAGTGCCTGGCATAAAGAAGACACCATCGATTTTATCAGCAAATTCACCACTTTCAGCAAATCCAAGTTCAACAGCATTACCTGAATTTATAACAACAGCAACTTTCTTAAATCCAAAAGAAGTGACATTTCTAACTAAGTCGATTTCATTTTTATCTAATTCAAGATAATGTTTACCTTCTTCGGATGATGTTCTTGGAAGATCAAAGCCTTCACCACCGATTCTAGATAAGAAGATAATTGCTAAATCATCATAAGAACTATAAGAGTTTTTAACATCACTTGTATAACTAGAATATGGAGTTTCACCAGTGCTTAAAGAAACGCTCTTACCAGAATCTAAATCGGTTGGGTTATTTGGTCTACCTTCACCAGATTTAGAATTATCTTTATAGAAAGCTTCCAAAGTTGGATTAACTTCAAAACCAGCTTCAGTTAAAGATTCATGAAGTGTCTTAGCATTAGAGCTATCAACAGCACCAGAACCTGAACCACCATAAACAATACTTGCGGAATTTTTACCAAAAACTGATACTTTGACTTTACCAGCACTTGTAGAAATCGGGAAAGCATTGTCTTTGTTTTTGAGCATTACAATACCTTCTCTTGCAAGATTGACATTGAATTCATCGCCTTTTTGTCTAGCTTCTTCTTTGCTACTAGTTGTCTTTTTATAATATTCAACAGACTTATCACTACTTCCACCACCTCCAACTCTACCTAAAGCTAATTCAGCCAAGGTGCTAACTGTTGGAATGGCAAGAGCGACATTTAAAACTAATAACAAACCAGCTAATACACAAGAGACAATAAACCAAATTTTAACGCCTTTATTTTTTATTAGTTTTTTAAAACTCATTTGGTTTCTCCCTATGAACGAGATTATTCTTCAAACAAAGATAAATTGTCTTCGATTGGGTTATATGATAATTTTGCATCTCCAAAACCAGTCAATCTTACACAGTCAACCATTGGAGCTGTAGCATACATTGTTCCACCCATTGCATCAGAATTAGAAGTGATCAATTTTAAAGAGTTAGTACCTTCTTTGACATTGATTTTCTTCTTGAGCTTATGATTAGAGAATGGTCTAACATAACCTGTGCTATCAGAACTAGAAGCACCTGCTAAGTTGATAGTTCCATAATCAGTGATAGTTTCACCATTCATTTCAATGGTATAGTTATCAGAAGTAAGAACAACATCTTTAATTTCACTAGTCAAACGAAGAGTGAGTTCAACATCATTAACAGCCTTAGTTGAAGTAAAGACAAAATCAACTGACATATTGGTGACATATAAATATCCTAACCAATAACCATTATTACTATTTGCAGCATTATCAACATCTTGTTGAACCATTTCCTTGCCAGAACATCCACCAGAATATCCAGCACCCTTTTTGCCAGTTAAATCGGTGAGTTCAGCTTCCATGATAAAAGTATCAAAAGCAGGTGTAGAATCAGATTCTTTAGTTGAAACTACTGTACTTGTCTTAGTTGATTCAACAGTACTAGCTTTACTACTATTAGTAGAAGTCTTAGTACTAGTTGTATCGCTATTACCACCACAAGAAGTGATAAGCATTGGTAGACATAACATCCAAATCAATCTTTTACATTTCATATTTGTTTAATTCTCCATTCATTTATTTTCAAATACAATCCTAGGAAGATTCCTAGGATTGCTTTTTTTAATTAATTACTTATCTTCTTTTTTCTTCTTTAAGACTAAACCAACACCAATTAAGGAGATAGCAGCAATTGCACTAGTAGCAGCAATTACACTTCCACCACAACCAGATTTCTTAGTGTTACCCTTGAGTTCTTCGATTTCTTTTTCAAGAGCAGCAATCTTACTGGAGGTATCACTTGAACTATCTTTTGCTTTGAGATCAGCGATTTCTTTTTCAAGAGCAGCAATCTTCTTAGAAGTTTCATCTTCAACTACTGCATCATCACCAGTGACTGTGATTGTGAAGGTTTCTTGATAGTTGTAATTTGTTGCAAACCATCCACTTCCTTGACGAGCAGAGACATTGATAGTGAAAGTGTATTCACCAGCTTTAGTAGCTTTACCAGAGATAGTTCCATCATCAGCGATAGAAAGACCATCTGGAAGTTGTCCATCAGCGATTGTGTACTTGATATTTTGATAACCAGAATCTTCAGTGACTAATTCAGTTTCAACCTTAGCAGAATAATCATCTCCAACTTTTGTAGAAGTCTTATTTAATGCGAAAGCACTAGCGACAGTGAGTGTGTAATCTAATTCTTTTTCAATCCATCCATCGATTGTGACTTTAACTTTGAAGTTGAAAGTACCAGAATTGGTTGGAGTTCCAGTCAATTTACCATTAGCAAAAGTGACACCACTTGGGAGTGTTCCACTTGCAAGAGCATAACGGACTTCCTTAGCATTGTTAGTTTGAGCATCGGAAACACTTAAATCTTTGTTGATAGCTTCGCCAACTTCACCAGTTAAGGTTGCATCGCCGACCATCTCATCGACTTTGACACCATTTTGAATACCGGAGGTATTGCAATATGTCCAAAGAGATCTCTTGACAGTTTCACGAGTTGCTGACCATTGAGTTGGACTTGCAAGAGTATGTTCTTTATTAGCGTATTCAGTAGCATCCTTAGCAACATAAACCATATTAGTTGTCTTATCATAGACACCTTCAAGTTCATTACCTGCTAATGAGTTAGTTCCCATTGGATATGCGTTGCATCTGACAAAGTCATACATGGTTTGGACATTTCCACCGATATCGGAATCAGAAACACCTTGGAATCCCCATTCATCTTGGAGGATGTTGTGATAGAGTCTATAGTTGACAGACTTACTTAAACCAATACGGTTGAAAGCAGACATAGTACCATTACAATCAGCTTCGGTGAAGCAAAGTTCGAAAGCTTTGAGATAGATTTGACGCATTGCTTGTTCATTACAATAAGTGATGACACCACCTGCAGTACCACGATTCATTTCTTGGTCATTTAAAGCGAAGTGCTTTAAGTAGACGTGCATACCTTTGGATTGGACACCTTTGATGACCTCAGCTGCAATTAAGCCACCTTGGACACCATCTTGTGAATAATATTCGAAGTTACGACCAGAAAGTGGTGAACGATGAGTATCGCAAGCAGGACCATACCAACCATTGACACCTACGAATAAACCATCATTACCGACCATAACACCTTGACGATGAGCTAATTCTTTGTTGTAAGTAGAAGCGACATTCACTTCACTAACCCAAGCGACACCACTACCTTTAGAGCCACCTTTAAGTTGGGCAGGACCATCATTATCGACTTCAGCTAATTTACCAATACCAGCAATGCCCTTCATCTTACGGCTGTTACCAGAGAGATAATCGACCATTTCTTCCCATGATAAGTTGTTGAGAATATTATCCCAGGCAGGATCATCGATTGATTTACCAATCATGGTATTTAAATCAACGCCTCTATCTTTAGCAGTTGGTTTAGCTTTAGCTTCAGCATCAGTCAATTGTGACCATGTAGAAGGAGCACTTTCAACATACCATGGATCAGTTGCTTTATCTTCGTAGGCATAATCTTCATTTTGACCATCGAGGAAATCGAGAGTTTCTTTGGTATATGTTAAATCAGCTTTAGTTGGAGCAGTTGGGAAAGTTCCAGCGAAGTCTGCTCTTGACATATAAGTGATACCTTTCTTAGTATCCTTATCAGCAACAGTGACACCAACTTTATTGGTATTGTATTCATCATCTTGAGAGAACCAGGCTGTGATTTCTTTTCCAGTCTTAGCACTATTTGTGACTTTGATACCAGTCTTTCCTTTATTTGCAGTATCATTTGCAATTTGATCGACTGTATAAGTAACTGCCAAATCTTTTCCACCATGTTGTAAAGTAGTATGAGAATCACTCTTCAAAGATAAGACATAATTACCAGCTTCAAGTTCATATCCCTTAAATCCGTTACCATTGGCATCACTATAATCGAAATCAGCCATATCACGGGCTTTAATTGAAAGTGTTAAAGTTTCAGATTCACCTGGTTTTAATAATTTTGTCTTAGCAAAATCAGCTAAATTAGTAGAAGCTTTTTCAATTCCACCATTGGTATAATCACTTTCATAATAGAGTTGAACGACATCTTTACCTGCTCTTGAACCAGTGTTAGTGACCTTGACCTTGACATCGATTGCTTGATCAGCACTTGTGATCTTTCCACCGACTTCAGAGGAAACTAATTCATAGCTGAAAGATGTATAAGAAAGACCATATCCGAATGGGAAAACAACATTGTTCTTGTACCATGTTTCAGAATCAGTCTCTTCTACAGCTCTTGTTTCATAATAACGATATCCGACATAGATACCTTCTTCATAAGAAACTTCAGTATAGGATGTACCATCATTTTTGGAAGTGCCATCAGCGTTCTTAGCTGATCTCCATCCCTTATAAGCATTTCCATCAGGTCCTAAAATTGTTGTTTTATCAGTTGTGACAAGATTACCATTTTCATCAATTGAAGAATCAACTTGAGAACCATCAGAGAAGTTATTCCATGTAGGATCTTTCTTGAAATCTTTTGGATAGATATCAACAGTTCTACCACTAGGTTCGCTCTTACCAGAAAGAACATCACCTAAAGCTAAGATACCATTTTGACCAGTGTAACCAATCCATAAGATAGAATCGACACAATCATCTAATTCACCACCTTCAACAAGATCACCAAGTTCCATTGGAGATGCAGAGTTGATGACAACAACAACTTTATCAAATCCTTGTTGTCTTACATATTTGAGCATTTCTTTTTCGTTATCTTCTAACATGAGAATATGATCTTGTTTATTGGCATGTCCAGCAACATCATATGTCTTGTTATCGGAGAATTCAGAACCAGGTCTAGAGATGACAACAACTGCTGCATCATGATAGAGTTGATAAGTTCCTTCAACTGGTTCTAAGAAGCTAGTTGGCATTTCAGAAACTGATTTAGTTTGTCTAAAACCAGAACCAGAAACAACTGCATGATTTTCAGCCCAATCACGATTGAAATCCATCAATTTTGGATTGACCTTTAATCCAGCTTGTTCTAAAGCATTGGTGATAGTTGCATCTTCATCAGTACCAGAAGAACCAGAACCGCCACCGCCTGAACGATAGTCATAACCAGCATGTCCAAAGACAGAAACCTTTTGAACTCTGCTGTCGAAAGGAAGGACGTTATTTTTGTTTTTCATCAAAATGGATGATTCTTCAGCCATCTCAATGTTGAGTTTCTTAGCGTCAACCATTTCCTCCTCATGAGTGTCATAATCAACATAGAAACGTTGTTTTACACTGCTTGCAGCATCAGCAGCTGCGGCTTTAGCATTTGTAAAACTAGAAAGCGACATAGCTAATAACGTAGGCGAAAGTAACAACAAAACGTTCTTAATTTTTCCCATAATTGTTCCTCCTCAATTTGAACTTTAGGAAAATGTTCATGTGCCGAGATTGGTTGTAAATTCCCATCTCGTAACTGAAAAGGATTATAAATGAATGCGCTTACTCGAAACCAAAATTGCCCTAACCTTGCGTTTTTTTACCCTACTCTTTGCAAATTACGACTAAAGAAAGCGCTAACAGTGTAATAACTAGCATTATTATTATTCATATGTATATTTATTTTTATAAATTTAGGTACACATAAAAAACTGGGATAAAATCCCAGTTATAAAAATAATTTTTTATACAGTTATCTTTGAAGGAAAGAATATTTTGATTTCAAAGATATTATTATCAGTTGAAATCTTAAAAATACCTTTATGTCTTTCAACAATGTTTTGAATTGATTTTAAACCATATCCATGATGTTGAAAATCATTCTTTGAAGTAATGATTTGTCCTCTATTTGATTTGATCTCACCTTCATATGGATTTTCTTCAATTATATAAATTCCACCATAAGCTGAATTTACTTTTAGAGTGATAATTCTCTTTTTTTCGTTATCGATTTTAACTAAAGATTCAATAGCATTATCGATGATATTACCAAATAAGGAAGACACTTCTTGTTGTGATAAAAAATTGACAAGCTTTCCATCAACTATACAATCAAGAGAAATATTTCTCTTATTACATATCAATGATTTTTCACTTAGGATGATATCTAATGACTCATTTCCAGTCTTAACTTTTGTATCGTATATTCGAAGCTGTTTTTCAATTTCAGAGAGTTCTTTTTGTAATTTTTCATCTGATACACTTTCAAGTGCTCTTATTTGATGTCTCAAATCATGGCATTTGATATTGATGATTTCCATTGTTTCTTTTGATCTATTCAACTGAATATTTCTTTCATATTCAAGTTGATTCATAATCGCAACTTGAGATTGAATATTTATTTGTTTTGCATATCCAAACATCAACATCAATGTCATAATACAAAGAACAATATTGATACTATTCATCCAATATTTGACGGTAAAATTGATGGAATTGAAATAGAACATTGAGAAATTATTGAAGATAATATCTACTAAAATACCAATTAATGATACAAAGAATGTCATGACTGTCGGAAGAATGATAATACTTTGATAATTTTTAATCAGTCTATGAATATTGACAAGTAATGGAATGAAGAAAATATAAAAAGCAAATACAAAGAGATAATTTGAAATATAGAAACTGATTTTGAAATCAGGAATCAAATCTTTCAACATAAAATTAAATATTTGACAAAATAGATAAACCATATGTCTAACTGTATATCCTGCAAATGATAAAAACAATGCAGAAACATATTTAATTTTATGACAAAAGAATACACATAACGAACAAAGAATAATAACAAAAACAAAGCGCATTGCCGAAGCAAAAAGTCTATCTAAAAACCCAAGAGGAATCATATTACAAAATATCGTTCCAAAATAAACAACTATTAATGCAATAGGAACCCTTATAAAATAATGACTTCTTTTTGGCATCCAATATGAGAAATATAAAGTCAAAATTGTTGTCCAAACAGCAATGATAACTGAATATGAATAAAATTGACTTATTTTCATGATGGCTCACCTAAATAATTCATAAGAGCTGACATAAAGCCTTTTTTCTTCGGATGAGAGATAGTGAGTTCCTCTCCACTTGACATAATCAGTTGAAATTTATCGATTTTGCCAACATATTTCAAATTGACAATATAACAGTGATTGCATCGATAAAATCTATCATTTGGTAGTTGTTCTTCGATATTTGAAAGAGGAATACGAACACAATATTCTTTGTCTTCACAATGAATGACAGTATCGTGAGATTTAACTTCAATAAATGTTATTTCATCAACATTGATAGATAATATTTGATTACCTGATTTAATATTTATCTTAATTTCTTCATTTCTCTTTTTAAGATTAGGAATAAGTCTATCAAATTTTAAAGATAAATGTTCATAAGATATCGGTTTAACAATGAAATCATAAGCATCAACTTCATACCCACGAATAGCAAATTGAGCGAAATCAGTCACAAATAATAAAACAACATCAGAATCAATTTTTCTAAGTTCCTTAGAGGCTTCAAGTCCGTTGATACCTGGCATATTTATATCCATAAACACAATGTCATATAAACCAGAACGATAATTGTCCAAAAAATTAAAACCATTTTCAAACGAATAATAAGCAAACAATAACGAGTGTTCACTAGCATATTTTTTTAGAATATTGATAGTATTTTCTTGTTGTTTCTTATCATCTTCAACAATAGCT
>CAVEQA010000015.1:9854-23361 GCA_963617725.1 Paludibacteraceae bacterium | reverse complement strand
ATATAAGTGTTTAATTGATTTACACGTGTAGGAGGTTTGTATGGATGAAATTAAGACAATGACAATCAGAGATGACTATATTACATTAGGTCAAATGATCAAGCATTTTAAATTGATTTCTAACGGAGGAGAAGAGAAGATATTCTTAGCTTCTCATGATGTCACTTTCAATGGTGAAAAAGAAAATAGAAGAGGAAAGAAAATTAGACCTGGTGATGTTGTCATAATCGATGGCATTAAATACCAAGTCGTATGTACGCCAAAAAACTGATACTGAATAATTTTAGGTCTTATTCATCTCTTCAAGTTGATTTTACTCCTTCACCAGTATTCATAACAGGAACTAATGGTTCTGGAAAAACAAATATTATCGAAGCGATTTATTACTTGACCTTAGGAAGAAGTTTTAGAAAAGCAGATGATAAAGAATTGATCAAAGAAGGAAATCAAGAAGCGAGTATTTTTTTAAGCTATTATGATGAAAAAGATAATTTAGAACATACGATTTCTTGCATCATCAATACTAAATATAAAAAATTCGCTCTTGATGATGAAGAAGTATCCAAATTATCATCAATCTTAGGAAAACTTCTTGCAGTATATTACGAACCAAGTCAAGTTTTCTTCTTCAAAGAAGAGCCGAGCATAAGAAGAAAGCTTTTAGATGAAACATTGAGTCAACTATCAAGTGAATATCTTTATGCGATAGGAAGATACAAAAAACTTTTAAAAGAAAGAAATGCAGCTTTAAGTCAAAATGGCGATGTTGATATCATAAAAGCCTATAGAGACCAACTGATCAATGTTTCCTATAGAATTGTTCAAGAGAGAAAAAAATTTATTCAAAGCATAAATAAATCTACAAACCAATTTTATAAATCATTATTCAAAGATGAAGATGAATTTTCACTCATTTATAGGACAAACTGTCCTATTGATGATGATCAAAAGTCCTATGTTCAAAATTCAATTCAATTATTTGAGAATAATAAGTCACTAGAAACTCTTAGAGGAACAACACTTTTAGGTCCTCATAGAGACGATTTGACTGGAATATTGAATAAGAAACCCATCGCTACTTATGGAAGCCAAGGAGAGAATAGAATCGCTTCTTTATCCCTAAAATTAGCAATATCTCAAAAGATGAATCAAATACTAGGACACAAACCTCTTTTGCTACTAGATGATGTCACAAGTGATTTAGATGCAGAAAGAATTGAGAAATTATTGAAACTGACTAAAGACATGGGTCAAACATTTATGACAGGAACTCGAATCATAGATGGGATTCAAGACTATACGATATATGAGACTTCAATTGACAAATCCCAATTAACACGGAGGAACTAATATGGCTGAAGAAAATGTCGAAAAAGAATTAACAGAAGCTGAAAAAAGGCGTCTAGAGCAAACAAAGCGTCAAAAAGAAAAGGTTGAAAAAGTAGCCCAAGATGAAGGTGCTAATAAACCTAAAGAAGAAAAAAAGGCTGTTGTAGAAGCTCCAGCTGAAGAAAATTTCAATGAAGAGCACGTCGAACACAAAGAAATCTCTGAAAAAGATGAGGAGAAAACCCTCCAAGCTAAAGAAGATTACACAGCTGATGATATTCAAATCTTACAAGGATTAGAAGCAGTTCGTCAAAGACCAGGTATGTATATCGGTACCACTTCTAGCAAAGGTCTTCATCACCTTGTTAGAGAAGCAGTTGATAATGGTATTGATGAAGCTATGGCTGGATATTGTAAACATATCAAAATCACAATCTTGCCAGGAACAAGTGAAAATCCAGTCAACAGAATTCGCATCGAAGATGATGGTCGTGGAATCCCTACTGAAATAAATAAACAATCAGGTTTATCTACAGTTGAAACTGTTTATACCATTCTTCACGCTGGTGGTAAATTCAACGATAAAACCGGTTATAAGATTTCCGGTGGTTTGCATGGTGTTGGTGTCAAAGCTGTCAACGCCCTTTCAACCTATGTCGTTGTCACTGTTTACCGCGAAGGAAAAGTCCATCAAATTCGCTTTGAAAACGGAGGTCACACAATCGCTCCCGGACTTCAAGTCATTGGAGAATGTCCTCTTGAAAAGACAGGTACTAGTGTCGAATTCACTCCAGATCCTTTGATTTTCAAAGAGACCACTACATTCGATTTCTCAACAATTGATACTTACATTAGACAAACTGCCTTCCTCACTAAGGGCTTAGATATTTCCTTAGAAGATCAAAGAAATCCAGAAGAAGAAAAGAAATCACATTACTGCTTCCAAGGCGGTATCATCGAATACGTTGCTTATATAAATCAAACCAAAGATAAAGTGTTTGAAGCAGTTCCATATATCGCAGGAGAAGCCACTGTTCAAGCTGGCGGAGTCGATAGCGCTAAAAATACCACTATCATCGTCGAATGCGCTATGCAACCGACTAAAGGTGGTATTGTCAACATGAATTCTTTCTGTAACAACATCAGAACTATGGGTGGTGGAACTCATGAAGAAGGATTCCGTCTTGCTATCGGTAGAGAATTGAATAACTACTTCCGCTCTAAAGATTGGCTTAAAGATAGCGACGATAATTTCAGAAGTGAAGATTGTATGGAAGGTTTGACTATCGTCTTAAGTGTCAAACATTCAAATCCACAATATGAGGGCCAGGTCAAAGATAAACTCGGAAACGATGAAGTCAGAAAAGTCGTCTCTTCTGTTGTCGGAGATTATTTAAAAGAATGGTTGATGGAACATCCAAAGGAAGGTAGAGCTTGGTATGAAAGAGTTGTTTTAGCCTTCAAAGGAAGAAAAGCAGCTGAAAGAGCAAGAGCTCTTGCCAATGGTAAGATCTCCGTTGGTGCTGGTATGCCAGATAAACTCACCGACTGCATTTCCAAAGATCCAAAAGAAAGAGAATTATTCATTGTCGAAGGTAATTCTGCAGGCGGTTCTGCTGTTCAAGGAAGAGATGCAAGAACACAAGCAATTTTACCATTAAGAGGTAAAATTCTTAACGTTGAAAAAGCTCAAGCAACAAGAATTGAAAAGAATGCTGAAATCTATAATATGGTTCAAGCAATCGGAGCTGGTCAAGGTGATAGTTTCGATGTTTCAAAGATGAAATTCGATAAGGTCATCATCATGACCGATGCTGATGTCGATGGTTCTCACATCCGTATCTTATTGATGACTTTCTTCTATAGATTTATGAGACCGCTTGTTGAAACTGGTCACTTATACATCGCTCAACCACCTCTTTATAGAGTCGCATATCAAGGAAAGTTCTACTACGCTTTCAACGATCAAGAATTGGATGCTATCAAAGCAAAACTTCCTGAAAATGCAAGATATGGATTGCAACGTTATAAAGGTCTTGGTGAAATGGATCCTGATCAATTAGATGAAACCACTATGGATAAAAATCATCGTCGTATGCTTCAAGTCACAATTGAAGATGCCGAAGATGCCAATGATGCCTTGATAGATTTGATGGGTGAAAATGTCGAACCAAGAAAAGACTACATCACCGCCAATGCTAAATTTGTCAAAAATCTCGATATTTAACGGAGGAATAAAAAATGGCTGAAGAAGAAAATAAAACTGAAAATCCCACTGAAGAGTCAAAAGAACAATCCTCCGAAACAGGCAATGGTATCGAAGGACTTCAAGAAGGTATTGTCGCAGGTATCACCCCTGATGAATTCGGAAAAGAAGTCAAAGCATCATTTTTAGACTATGCTGTCTCTACTTTAACATCACGTTCTGTTCCTGATGCAAGAGATGGTATGAAACCAGTTCAAAGACGTATCATTTACGATATGTATGATATGGGTGTCACTCCTGATAAACCATTCAAAAAGAGCGCCCGTGTCGTCGGTGACGTCATGGGTAAATATCACCCACATGGTGATTCTGCAATTTACATGGCAATGTGTCGTTTAGCTCAAGATTTCGCAATGCGTTACACCCTTGTTCAAGGTCATGGTAACTTTGGTTCACCAGATGGTGATGAACCAGCAGCTAGCCGTTACACTGAAGCAAGACTTAGTAAAATCGCACTTGAGATGTGCAAGGATATCGAAAAGAATACCGTTCCATTCATGGATACCTATGATGCTGAAGGACAAGAACCAACTGTTCTTCCATCTCGTTTTCCAAATTTACTTTGCAATGAAACCTCTGGTATTGCTGTTGGTATGGCTACTTCAATCCCGCCTCATAATCTAAGAGAAACTATCACTTGCGTTCAAACTCTCATCAAAAATCCTGAGATGACCACTTTAGATATCATGGGAATTATGAAAGGTCCTGATTTTCCAGGTGGTGGTACAATCCTTGGAAGAAGTGGTATCAGACGTTATTATGAAACTGGAAAAGGTTCTGTTAAAGTCAGATCTAAATATAGAATCGAAGAAAAAAGCGGTCATTATGAAATCGTATTTTACGAACTTCCATATATGGTCAACAAGAGAGATTTAGCAAAGCATATCGCTGATTTAGCTGATAATAAAACAATCGATGGCATCGCAAGTGTTGCTGATTATTCCTCTCAAAAGATGGGAACTCACTTCACTGTCATCCTTAAGAAAGGTGCCATTCCTGATTTAGTTTTAAATCATCTATTCCACTACACAGCTCTTCAAAGCAACTTCCCTGTCAACATGCTTGCTATCGATAACGGAACTCCAAAAGTTCTCAATATGAGACAAGCACTTGATATCTATATCAAGTTTCAAGAGCAGATCATCACTAAAAGAACTCAATATGATTTGAAGAAAGCTAGCGATAGAATCCATATTCTTGAAGGTATCATCAAAATATCTGATGCTATTGATGAAGCAATTCATATCATCCGCTCATCCAAATCAAACGAAGAAGCAACTATGCGTCTTGAAGAGAGATTCGATTTAGATGATATCCAATGCAAAGCTATTCTTGATATGACTCTCAGAAAGTTAACTGGACTCGAATATCAAAAATATGTAGATGAAAAACTTGGTTTAGAAGAAGATTGTAAGAAATACAATTTAATATTATCTGACCAAAGTGTTTTAGAAGATACTCTCATCAATGAACTTGAAGAGATCAAAAAGAAATACGGAGATGATAGAAGAACCGAAATCTCCGATGCCGATTATGATGAATCCGATGAAGATTTGATTCCAAATAAAGAAATCCTCATCATCTTGACAAAAGGCGGATATATCAAGAGAGTCGATCCTAGTGAATTCAAAGCCCAAAATAGAGGCGGCGTCGGTGTTAAAGGTATGCAGACAAAAGATAACGATGAAGTCGAAATCTTACGTCATAGCCGCACTAAAACTGATGTTCTTTTCTTCACAAATACCGGTAGAGTTTATCATTGCCGCGGTTATCAAATCCAAGAAGGTGGAAGAGTCAGCAAAGGTATTCCAGTTGTCAAC
This sequence comes from Paludibacteraceae bacterium, assembly GCA_963617725.1. GTDB lineage: Bacteria > Bacillota_I > Bacilli_A > RFN20 > CAG-288 > Enterosoma. The sequence goes on along the minus strand of CAVEQA010000015.1, from coordinate 17,946 downwards.
TTCTTACGACTTCTTGATGGTGAAAAAATCAATTCCATCATCTCTATGGATGATTATGAAAACACCTACTTATTCTTCGCAACTGCAAATGGCACTGTAAAGAGAACTGCTAGCAAGGAATTTGAAAACATCAATTCCAATGGTAAGATTGCAATTTCCTTAAAGGAAGGAGATTCATTACTCGATGTCAAATGCACTGATGGCAATGCTATTGTCAGCTTAGGTTCTAGTGAAGGAAAGGTTTGCTCATTCTATGAAAATGATGTTCGTTGTATGGGAAGAACCGCAAGCGGCGTTCGTGGTATGATGATTCCAGATGGTGAAAAAATTGTCGGTGTTGTCTCTTCTATTGAAGGAAGTAAGATTTTCTCCCTCACTGAAAACGGTTATGGAAAGATAACTGATGGCACTGAATACAGAATTACAAGCCGTGGTAGCAAAGGTGTCAGAACCATTCGTGAAGGTGAAAAGAACGGTAAACTCATCGCTATCAGAACAGTTCACGGCGATGAAGATATCATCATCATCACAAATCAAGGAACGACTTTAAGAACTAGCTTAACTCAATTCAGAGAGATGTCTAGAAACACCATAGGTGTCAAAGTCATGACTTTGAGAAATAATGAAGAAATCTCTTCTTGTTCGATTCTTCCAAGTGAGAGTGAATATGAAGCTTCACTTCCAGAAGTTGTCGATAAAGAAGTAGAAGAAAAGATCGAAAACGATGATCAAAAAGCCTTAGACGCTCTTTTAGAAAGAGCTAACGAGGACGATCAACAAGACGAAGATTAATAAGAATAAGGAGAGACCAAAATGATTTATTTAGCTTTTCATAAACCTCATTTAAAAGATTCTCTTAATTATGTGGTTAGAAACAATATCATTTTCAATTTAAAAGAAAACGGTCTTTCCTTTACTTTGAATTCTGAAGAACACCGCGATGTCATTCTTTTCACTTCTGCTTATGATTTCTGTTATGAATTAAAAAACGTCAAATCTTCGGATAAAATCCATATCTTAGCTTTATCTGATCCTAACGATATCGTCTTTTCTAAAGATGGTGTCTCATTGACAACTGATGCTTTAAACGCCTATCAAAAAGCGGATAAACTTCTCGTCTTCACTTTAGAACACAAAGAATTCTTGATCAAAAGCGGATTTCCTCAAGAGAAAATTGTTCTTTTGAATATGTCACCAACCTATAAAAAAGAAGAATTGTTAAACAGTGAAAAAAATAGCTTTCGTTCTTTCTTTCAAATCCCAAAAGAAGTCAAGTTGATTCTCTTTTTAGGAAATGATTTGACAAAGAAAGATATTTCAAGAGTCGAAGAATTATCCCTTCTTTCTCCTGAAAAAAGATTTCTTTGCTTTGGACCTTTAGACACTTCTTCAATCAAAGAAAAAAGAAGAGAGATGTTAACTTCTTCAACGAACATTCTTTTCTTCGATACGATTCCAGAAGAGTTATATCGCTCTGCGATTCAAAGTGTCGATTGTTTGATTCTTTATACAAATTCACAAACATTCCCTATTGTTTTAAATGATTTCGCAGCATATGGAACAAAAATAATTTCATATCGTCAACATTTTAATCTTTCATTTTTGAAAGATATCAATTCAGAATTCCCAGAAGATTTTCCATCACTTTATCAAATCATTTCATCACTTTAAACTTAACTACTTGATAAGTAGATGATATAAGACTATAGTTATAATGTTTAAAATTTAAGGAGCTTAAATCCATGTTAGATGTAAAATATGTCATTGAAAATTTAGACGAAGTTATCGAACGTCTTTCAACTAGAACTGGAGATTTCTCATATTTGAGACAACTTCCAGAACTCGATAAAAAAAGAAGAGATTGCATCGTTAAAACTGAAGCTTTAAAAGCTGAAAGAAACGCTCAATCAAAAAATATCGGAAAGCTCAAAGCTCAACACAAAGATGATGAAGCAGCAGAGCTTATGAAAAAGATATCCTTTGATAAAGATGAAATGGTTCGTCTTGATCAAGAAAGAGCTAAGATTGAAGATGAAATTCATGAGATGATGTTGAAGACACCAAATCTTCCTGATAAATCACTTCCAATCGGTACTGATGATAGTTTCAACCGTGTTGAAAAATATTATTCAGAGCCTATCACCTTCACATTCAAACCATTATCTCACTGGGAAATCGGTCAAAAACTCGGCGGTTTTGATGTCGATAGAGCAGCTAAAGTCACCGGTTCTAGATTCACTTTCTACATGGGCGCTTTTGCAAAATTAGAGCGTTCAGTCGCTGCTTTTATGCTCGATACTCATGTCGCAAATGGTTTTACTGAAGTCTTACCTCCATATTTAGTCAACACTGATTCTTTAACTGGTACCGGACAACTTCCAAAATTTGCTGATCAAGCGTATATGACCAATAACACTGGTGAAGAATACTGGCTTATTCCAACTGCAGAAGTCCCAGTCACCAATTTATACAGAGATGAAATTTTATCAGCTGACGATCTTCCAAAGAGATATTGCGCTTATTCTTCTTGTTTCAGAGCCGAAGCAGGCGCTGCAGGTAGAGATACAAGAGGTATCATTCGTCAACACCAATTCCAAAAAGTTGAAATGGTCAAATTCACTCTTCCAGAACAATCATTTGATGAACTTGAATCCATGACTGAAGAAGCAGAAAGAATTCTCGAATTATTGAAGCTTCCATATCGTAGAGTATGTCTTTCTACTGGTGATGTCGGTTTCTCAGCTGCTAAATGTTATGATGTTGAAGTTTGGATGCCATCTTATAATGACTATGAAGAAAAGAATGGAAAATATGTTCCAACAACCAATATCTATAAAGAAATCTCTTCTTGCTCAAATGATTTAGATTATCAAGCAAGACGTATGAATATACGTTTCAAGAGAACTAAAGACAGCAAAACAGAATTCGTTCACACCTTAAATGGTTCTGGTCTTGCAGTCGGAAGAACAGTTGCAGCCATCATCGAAAATTATCAAAATGAAGATGGTTCTATCACTGTTCCAGAAGTCTTACGTCCATACATGCATATGGATGTCATAAAATAAAAATTAACAAGGGCATTTCAAATGCCCTTTTTTGATGCAAAAAAATAAATTAATGCTTGAAATATAAAAGAAAAATATTATCTTATTAGAGCGAAATAAATAGGCGGTGACTTATGACTATATGGAAAAAATTTAAAAAACTGTTTGATCCTATCGATTTGACAAAAGGCAGTATAACAAAAGATATCCTTCTTTTTATGGTACCGATACTTTTGAGTTTGATATTCCAACAATTGTTCACGATGACAGATGCTATCATCGTAGGCCAAAATTTAGGAACTTATGAAATAGCTGGTATCAATGATGTCGGATGTTTGAGTGCTATTGCTTTACAGTTCTGTATCGGATGTGCATCTGGATTTTCAGTCGTAGTATCACATAAAATAGGTGAAAACAACTTAAACGGTGCAAGAAAGAGTTTCTATCTTCAATTCGTAATATGTACATTATTGACAATCGTGCTCACCATCGGATTTTGTCTATCTACAGATTTATTGCTTCAATTGATGAAGATCACTCCTAGTGAGACTGACGCAAATCAACAACTATTATATCAATCCGCTCATGATTATCTCTTTGTCATCTTCTTAGGAATCTTCGCCAATATGTTCTACAATTTCATCTTCTCAAATCTCAGAGCTTTAGGCGATAGCTTCACTCCTTTCATCTTCTTAGTATTAGGTGTCATTTTAAATATCGTTTTAGATTATCTATTCATCGTTCCATTTTCTTGGGGAGTTATCGGAAGTGCTTGGGCAACAGTTCTTGCTGAAGCCTTGGCTACAATCGGATGCTTTATCTACGCCTATATAAAATATGATTATTTAAGATATCAAAAAGGTGATTTGAAAGTCAGTAAGAATTTTATAATCGAGCACTTCAAATTAGGACTTCCTCTTGGTCTTCAATCATCAATTCTTGAAATCGGAATCATCATCATGCAGATGAGTATCATCGCATTCGATTACACAGCAACCGGTTCTCTTGTCAGTGGAACTCCTGCTCAAGTCGGTTATTCAATCGCCTGCAAAGTTCATCTCATCATCATGAGTGTCTACCAAGCTATTGCGATAGCTATGATGACATATCTTGGTCAAAACCAGGGTGCTGGTGAATATAAGAGAATCAAAAAAGGTTTAGAAATAGGTTCTTTAATCGGACTAGCAAGTTATATTTTCTTCACCATCATCGGATTACTCATCACTATTGATGGCGCTTATATGTATATATTCTTAAAAGCTGACAATATAACCAATGAAGCTATCAGATACGGAAATCTATATCTATATCTCTGTCTTCCTTGTGATTTTATTCTTTTAGTCTTATTCATCTGCAGACATTCACTTCAAGGATTAAATCGACCTCTATATCCGTTCTTAGCCGGTGTTGGTGAATTATTTGCAAGAACTATTTGTTGTATTTTCTTACCACAGCTTGTCAATGGTGGTCCTATCAATTCAAGTGCAAGTGATACAAGTTTTATCGCTGTTTGTTTAGCGGATCCACTAGCTTGGTTAGCAGCAGTTTCCTTTATGTTGATACCACTGATCAGAACTGTTTATTTCAATAAAAATGATCCTGAATATATCAGTAAAAAGTTAAAACGTGATAATAAAGCTTAGTTACTCATTAAAAATTCGTGGCTATACCTATAAGTAGGTGATAGCCACTTTTTAATTTAGGACAATGTGTACTAAAGTATAATTTATTTTCCAAACACGATTATCTTCTCAGTGGGTTCTTTGCCTTTTAAAGATTCTTCATATAATTTCTTCGTATCTTTTCTTTTTATATTTTTAAATCCTGTCTCTTTATATCTAGTTAATACCGAGGTGATAAATTCTTTTGTTGCAGAATGCATCATCGATTTTTCTTTAGCTCTTAAAAAGAATTCGAGTGGTTTATCTGTTGTAAAATTCTTTCCATTATAAACTTTTGATGCTGAGATCATATCGCAACAGCTTTCAAGTGCATATTTATATGGCATCGGACAAAGAATGATATCTCCTGTTGTCACATCAACCCAATATTCAAAGTGATGTTTATTCTTTCTTGTATGATGAATAAAGGCTTTTGAATATCCGAATTCTTCTTTTCTCTCATTTGCAATCGGAGATCTTATTCCTGAATAATTTCTTGCGCTTATCAAAAACTCAGTCGGAGAATATTTAGATAAGTCATGTACTAAGCCTCTATATGGAATTCCACATCTTATCGAATTGATAAATACCAAGAATCTATGTTTGTTAACTGTGTGAAAATGTTTTAATAAATGATATTTCATAGACATAATTATAATAATATTGATGATTATAATAATAAATTTTTCTTTTATTTTTGATTTATTACCTATATAATATTTGTGGTTCCAGAGAAAGGAACTTTTTATTTTGCTTTAGAGAGGTATTTCCAATGAGGGAAAAAGTTGTCTTAGTTTGTAGTGAATGCCAATCAAGAAACTATTATGCTTCAAAAAAGAAGGGTAATGGAATCAGAATGGAAGTGAATAAATATTGTCCTAAATGTGGAAAACACACCGTTCATAAGGAGGGGAAATAATGAAAAAAATATCTAAATATTTCCGTGGTGTTGGTGAAGAAGCAAGACGTGTTCGTTGGCCAGACCAAAAGACATTATGGCAAGCAGTCGGCATTGTTCTTTTAATCGCTGTTGGTTTTGCTTTATTCATCTATTTATGCGATCTTTTAACAATTCAAATTATGAAGGGATTTGAAAATGCATTCCCTAAAGATTCAACTTCAACATCAACTTCAAGCAGTGCAGCGGCTGCAATTGTAGCATTTAAGAATGTTTTAGGAGGATTTTTAAAATGATGTACACAGATGAAGATAAGATTGTCGTAAATGACGATGACAATACCATTGTTGTCAATAATGAAGAAAACGAAAAGCCAGTTGATGATGTTCAACTCGATGCTTCATATAATTCAACTATAAATGAACCAAAAGCTGTCACTGTTGAAGAGATTCTTCCAGAAAAAGCATGGTATGTTATCAACACCTTCGCACAAAGAGAAAGACAAGTCAAAGAAATGCTCGAAAAGAGAGCTGTTTCTATGAATATTCAAGACAAAATCTTCCGTATCATTTGTGCTGAATATCAAGAACCAGTTCTTGATGATGATGGAAAACCAAAATATACAAAAAATAAAACCACTGGTCAAATGGTTCAAAAATTCAAAACAAAGAACTATTATCCAGGATACATCTTCGTTGAAATGATCATGACAGATGAAACTTGGTTTGTCGTCCGTAACACTCCAGGTGTCTCTGGTATCACCGGTTCTTCTGGTAAAGGTGCTAAACCATTCCCAATTCCAAGAGAAGAAATCGAACCAGTCTTAAAGAGAATGAATATCGATGATCCTGAAATGTATTCTGACTATCAAGTCGGGGATAAGATCAAGATCTTATCCGGTACATTTGCAGATGCTGAAGGTAACATCGAAACTGTCAATCCTGAAGAATCTGAAGTCACAATTTCAATCACTTTATTCGGCCGTCCACAAATTATCACTGCCAAATATTCTGAAATCGAAAAAGCTGATAAGAATAACGAAGAAGCTGAGTAGTTGCTATCAATAGAAAAATTAAACTCTAGGTTTTGCGCCTAGAGTTTTTTAAATTAAAAAAGATCAAACATAATATTGAGTAAAAGAAAAAGACTGCTATAAGCAATTCAATATTTATTTCTAAATATTGAATACTTTAACAGTCCCTTTTCATAGTATGTTAGTTATTCATTTCTTTTTCGATATCAGCTATCAAATGCTTCAATACTGGTTCAAATGCTGGACCATAAACTGTACCATCTAATTTTTCATCAATAGTATTTTTTATCGCTCGATGAAGAAAATCATGAGCAATTTTAACACCGGTATCCAAAGTCAAACCATCAGCTAAACATCCAACCAAACTAGATGAGAATAAATCACCAGTACCATGGAATTTCCCATAATACATATCAGTAACATAAGTAGTAATCTTTTTGGTTTGAGTATCATAATAGATATCTGCAATCTTACCGTTTTCAATTTCTTGACCAGTGATGATGATTATCTTTGGTCCAAAAGTTGATAATTTATCAAATATCTTTTGATAAAAACTCATCGAAATTTCTTTTTCACTTCCAGGATATTCAATATCAGCTAACAAACATGCTTCTGTCAAATTTGGTTTGATATAATCAGCACCATCGATTAGTTTTCTCATCAATTCTACATGTTTAAAATCAAATCCTGGATACAATTTTCCGTTATCAGCCATCGCAGGATCGATGAATATTTTTGTATGTTCATCCTTTAATATTTTGACAATGTCGATGACAGTTTCAACTTGTTCATTTGATAGATATCCAGTATAGATGAAATCAAATGAATGGTTATATGGCATCCATTTTGAAATTATCTCTTTTAATTGAGATGTCAAATCTAAATATGTCCAACTTTCAAACATTGTGTGATTGCTTAATATCGCAGTTGGAAGAGCGACACATTCAACTTTACATGCTGATATTGTAGGGATAGCAACTGTTAAAGAACAACGTCCCATACAAGAAAAATCTTGAATTGTTAAAACTCTTTTTTGCATCCTATATCCTCACTTACAGCTTTCTTCTAAAACCTTCATAGGCAAGATATACATATCAGAAATATGTTCTAATTGATGATGTGATGGCAGTTCTTTTCCCTCTAACCATTTATCAACAGTTGCAGCATCGGTATGTAAATGCTCAGCAAAATGTTCTTTATCAATGTTATATGTTGTGAACAATGTTTTTAGTATTTTGTTAAATTTCATCATTATTTATGAGAGTTGTCTTCAATGTTTTTAGGTGAATTTTCAATCAATTTGCCATTTTCATCAAATTCCATTGTTTGAGTTTCACCTACTGTTTTTCTATTGAAAACTTTCTTATCTCTTTTTCTTTCTTTTTTCAAATCAGTGAGTTCAACAACTTTGACTTCTGAATTCATATCTTCTTCTTTTTTTTCTTGTTGTTTTTGC
>CAVEQA010000015.1:0-9844 GCA_963617725.1 Paludibacteraceae bacterium | reverse complement strand
TTCTTCTAATTGTAATGCTTTCTTAGTTTCTCTTATTTTAATAATCAAGGAAACAAAGGAGATTATTCCGATGAGAATTAAAACGAAACCGACAACCAAGAAAATATATTGACTTATTTTTCCACTGTATTTCTTTTCTAAGATGATATATGCAATTCCACCAACTAATAATAATGCTGCACCTATAAAGCTAAGAACTGCAAGAGTTAAATTTTTGGCAATACCTTTTTTACCTAAAATTCTATCGATACCATAAATGACACACATAGCAGCATAAATGAACAATAAGGAAACGATGAAAATATTGAGGACATCTGATAGGAATTGAGATGAATCTTTAGATTTGATAAAAAATACTACAGAAATAGCTATACTTACAGCACCTAATAAGACTTCTTCACTCATGAGATTTCTATGGAGAAAATATCCTGCCATCAAATCCAATACTCCGAAGATAGTCAACACAACACCAATACATACTGGAAGAGAGGATGAAAAGTTTTGATCAGAATTAGACTTTATAGCTCCAATAGAACACACTAAGAAAATAGCTCCTAATGCGACAAGAATTAAAGATTGAGCAATCTTTAACCATTTATACACTTCAACAGCTACTCTTTTATCGATTTTATATTCTTCATCGTTATATTTCATAGATAGTTACAACCTCCAAAATTTACAAACATATATTATATAGGTTATTCATTTTTTTATAACACAAAAAAATAAAATCTTTTTTCATATGTTAAATTTCCTTTGTTCATAAAACATAATCTTGTTTTTATACTTCTATATAAGATTCTTTAGATTTATTAAAGTTCAATTCACGTGAAATACTATTAAATAAGAAAAAGTCAGTATGTAAATTTAACATATTTGAAAAATATGATAAAAAGTCCTATTAAAAGAATAAATTTTAATTGATTTATATAGGGATTAAATAATATAATATGCCATATGCGCATTTTAAAACGCATAAGTTTTGATGGAGGATTTAAAATATGAAAAGAACTTATCAACCAAGTAAACTCAAGAGAGCTCACACCTGTGGTTTCAGAGCTAGAATGGCTACCAAGAGCGGAAGAAAGATTATCAACGCTAGAAGAGCTAAGGGCAGAGTTAGACTTACCCAAGCCTAAATTCTAATTTTTTCGGCCAATCAATATGAAAAAAGAGTACCGCATAAAGAAATCCGAAGATTTCAAGAAAGTACTTGATTATCGTCATACTGCCGGAAAAAACGAATCGATGTCTATCTATTTTGCTCCAAATCAATATAAACATGCACGCTTTGGACTCAGCGTCTCTACCAAATTAGGAGATGCTGTAATCCGTGTACGCGTTCGTAGACAATTAAGAAGCATGATTAATTTAACAGGAGCATTGGACTGGCCCTATGATATAGTCATCATCGCTCGTCCAGGATTCCTCAACCATTCGTTTCAGGAAAATCTTTCACTCCTGAACAATGCGTTAGCTCGTTTAAAGCCGAAAGCCAAAGGGGAGAAAAAATGAGAACAAATTCGCATAAGTTTCTAAAACGGCTTACGATAGCCTTTAGCAGTGCTATCGTTGTTTTTGGTATGTCCAGTTGTACCAAATCATTCTGTACTAATCAAGACAAAGCAAATAATATCTATGCACTCTATGGAAATCTATTCAATGATTCAACAAGCGTCACAGAAGATTATAGCAATAATGTCAATATTCAAACCGGTGAATCAGATAGAGTCACTACTACTCAAAACACCAATCGTAAATCTCTTTACAACAGTTTGACCTCAACTTATGGAGTTGGTCTTCCTAACAAAGAATTTAATGAATATATCAATACCAAAGCTACAGAAGAAGCAAATAATACATATAAGTACTGGATGGATGGAACATTTGCTAAAAATTTAGAAGAAGCTCAAGCTAAAGCAGTCGCTACCCATGTCGCTTTATACGCTGGTATCACATATAAAGATAGTAAGCCAACAAAAGTCGCTGACTTATGGACTAACTTCGACACTTGGTATAAAAGTTCTGTGACTGATTTAGGAATTCTTGTCGCACCAAATACTACCTATGTCAATTCGTTCAAATCTCTCGTCTCTCAAAATGTCACAAGAGATAATGGATGTATCACACCAGAAAGCAAAACTTTCTCTCAAAATGGATCTAATATCTATATTGAAGGAAAGAGTTGGGGACAAGCATTCTCTGATTATGGTTTCTTTGAAGGATTGTTTGTCTGGCCATTTGCATGGCTTGTCTACACAATTTCAGAAACACTTGGAAATACTGCCTGGGCTCAAATACTTGCTATCTTTGTCGTTACAGTTTTAGCAAGACTTATCACTATCATCTCAACATTGGTTCAATCTAGAACTCAAGCAAAGCAACAAGCTTTAAAACCAGCACTTGATGAACTCGCTAAGAAATATCCAAATGCTAACGAAGATCAAGAACAACAAAAAGCCTTGATGATGGAAAGAACTGCATTATTCAGAAAGAATAAAGTTCATCCAATGCTTCCAATGTTATTCATGATCATTCAATTCCCACTCTTCATTTGCGTTTGGTCAGCCCTTCAAGGATCTGCAAGTTTAGCTAGTGGTAATGTCTTAGGATTATCACTTACAACAACTGTCAGTACTTGTTTCACAAATTACAAGAATACTCCAGGTGCACTTGTCGGCATCTTAATCTTCATCGTCATGACATTAGCTAATGTCTTATCTTCTTTCTCTTCTCTTTGGTTTACAAATTGGAGAAATAAGAAATTCGGTGATCCAAATGCTGTTCCGGTTTCCAAGGATGGAATGGATCCTAATAAAACTGGAAAGATGATGACCTATATTATGATGGTCTTCGTTGTCATCATGGGTTGGTCATTACCAGCAGGTATGGGTATTTATTGGCTCTTCGGTTCCTTGATTGCTATCTTACAAACCTTGCTCATGCAAGCTATGCAAACAAAATCAGCTCACAAGATTGCAGCGTCAACTGGTGATGGAAGCGATCTTGCTGCTATCAGAAGAAGTAAGCACCATGTCGGTACTGCTTCTAACAAGAAAAATAAGAAAAATAAATCGGATTCCGATAAACCGATGTGGAGGTAATCGATATGAATAAATATGAAGGAAAAACAGAAGAAGAAGCAGTTAAAAAAGCTTGCGCTGATTTAAATGTTGAAGAAAAAGATCTCAACTATCAAGTCATCTCTGTTAAAAAGACTCTTTTCACTAAGACAGTTACAATCGGTATCTACACAATCAATGATGTCATCGTCTTCGCCGATGATTACATCAAGAGATGTTTAAAAGCTTTGGGCATCACTGGCTCAACTGAAGCAAAATATGAAGACGGAGTTATCAAACTCAACATCGTTTCTCCAAAGAATAGAGCTGTCATCGGAAGAAGTGGTGAAACCCTTCGTTCCATCAATGAACTTACTCGTTCTGCTTGCTTCAATCGTTTCGGTGGTCATTATCGTATTCTTCTCAATTGTGATGGATATAAAGAAAATAAATACGAGAAATATGCATCTATGGCAAGACATTACGCAAGTGAAGTCAGCCGTACTCATGTCACAGTCGTTCTCGATCCTATGACATCTGATGAAAGAAGAGTAATTCATCAAGCATTAACCGGTTATCCACACATCAAAACTCAATCTTTAGGAACTGGTCATAAGAGACATATCACAATTCAATATGTCGAGAACGATCAAGTTAACAATACTTCAGAAGATAACGATTAATAATCAAAAACAACTTATTAAAACTACTAGATAATTTCTCTAGTAGTTTTTTTATTTTCACAAAAAACAAGTCCAAAATATGATTTATTTTTCACTTTTATTTTTCATTTTTAAATGTTATCATAAATCAAATAGGTAATATTATGATAAAAATTGTAATAGTTGAAAATGAGCAAAGCCAAATAGAAATCATCTCGGGAATGATCAAAAAGTATTGTAATACTAATAATATTCAATTTGATATTCTCTCTTTTAATAACGGATATGATTTCCTCGAAAATGATATCTCAACATTTGATTTGATCTTCATGGATATCGATATGCCAGGAATAAATGGTATGGAAACATCAGCTAAAATAAGAAGCAAAGGTATAACTACTCCATTGATATTTGTTACAAATCTACCTCAATTTGCAATCGATGGCTATAAAGTTCAAGCCTTGGACTTCATTTTAAAACCGATGACATATGCTGATTTTTCTCTTGCGATGAAAAGAGCACTCTCTCTAATAAATCAAGATAAAATAGGTGATTTCATTTTAAATATTCATGGCTCGCTAATAAAATTCAAACAAGAAGAAGTCATCTATATTGATATGGTAAAACACGATGTCAACCTTCATTTATCAAACGGAGATATCAAAGCCTTTCGTTCTTCGTTAAATAAAATAGAACCATTATTAAACGAAAAAATTTATTTCAAGTGCAATTCTGGATGCATCGTCAATCTCAACAAAGTTAAACGAATTGACAAGGATATTTTGATAATGGAAAATAATGATCATATAACAATTTCAAGATCTAGAAAAAAAGAAACTCTCAGCAAATTTAATGGACTTTTCAGTTTAATAGAAGATAACACCAATGAATGAAAACAACCTTATAAATAGAATTTTACCTTTAAAAAGTTATTCTTTTTTTCTTGAAATATTTATCGCAATGTTGATTATTTTATTGTATCAAGAAAAGAGAAAATTATTCCCTTTGAGAGTTTTAATTTGTATTACTGTTGGTTCTTGTTTCTACTTTATACCTTATTTAACTTTTTTTAATTTTAATTATTCTTTCCTTTTAATCGTCTTGACTTGTTTTATTTTGGGATTATTCATCTATAAAGGAAATGCATTTCCAATTTTATTTTCAGTCATGACTTCATGGGGATTACAACATATCGCTTGGAATTTTTTAGGAATAATATATGATTTAATTCCTGATGTTCAAACTTTAAGTGATACAGCTTTGATAATTATTTGTTGTTGTGTATTTATTTTCTTCTATTTCATATATTTTACAATCATAAAAATTTTAAAAATTAAAATTGAAAATAACAAAAAACAATTCTTTTCTTTCTTATTTTCATTCCTGATGTTATTTACTACAATGTATCTTTCTCAGTCAGTTGAAACATGGTCAATTCCAATTCGTCTTTATACATCTCTTTCAGCTTTTTTAGCTCTTGTAATTCAATTTGGATACCCGTATTTATCAAATTTAATCCTCAAAGAAAAAGAACTAGAAGATGAAAAAGACAGTCTTGAGAAAATGTTAGACTTGCAAGCTAAGCAACAAAAATTATCAAAACAAGCCACTGATATTTTAAATATAAAATTCCACGATATGAAACATCAGCTATTATTGATGAAAAACATGAATGATAACGATCGTTTTAAAATCAGTGAAGAGATTGAAAAAAGTATTGATATTTATAGCAATATTGCAAAAACCGGAAATGAAGCAATGGATATTGTTGTAAGTCAAAAAGCTCTTTTATGCTCTTCTAAAAATATTAGATTCACTTATATATTATCTGGTGACGTTTTATCTTTTATGAGCTCAACTGACATCACTTCTTTATATGGAAATATTCTAGATAACGCCATTGAAGCTGTCGAAGAAGAACAAGGAGAATACAGATTGATTAAATTAAAAACTTATAGTCAAAATGGTCTCATTTTAATTCAAGAAGAGAATTATTGTCATAAGGATATAAAATTTGATCAAAATGGATTACCTATTTCAATTAAAAACGACCAAATAAATCATGGATATGGCAGTAAATCTATCAAATACATTGTTGAAAAATATAAAGGTCAATTATCTTTAAAACAAGAAGGAAATATCTTTAACATTTCAATTGTTATTCCAATTGAAGAAAATAAAAAGTAGCAAATTGTGTCAAATAAACAAACAAAACGTGTCACCATTTCAAGCGCTTACATTATTGTAGTGTTATATTTTTCTTGCTAGAAACCCCTTACTTAAGGTTTAGCAGAAAGGTTAATACATATGAAACCAAAATTATTTCGTGGTTTAACAGTAGTAAGTGCTTTTCTTTTAGCAAGTAGTATTACTGCAAGTTCATTATTAGAAAAGTACGCTAGTCAAATGGACCAAGTCTTTGGTACTCTTTCAAGTGAAACAAAGTACGAAAAAATCGGAGATTCCGATGAAGATCCATGGACTTACAAGAGCAAGTTCAAAACTGCTCAAGAAGCAATTGATGGATATAAAGAATATTCCATCAGAGAAGCACAAGAAACTTTTGCCCTTCTCAAAAACAATGATTCTGCTCTCCCTATTTCAAAAACATCAAAAGTTACCTTGTTAGGTTTACGTTCTTATGCAGCCGTTTACGGTAACTCTGGTGGTTCAATTGCAGACAAAAACATCGTAGACAATGGAAACAAAATCTATGAAGCTTTCGCAAATAGTGGATTACAATTAAATCCAACTATGCTTCAAACCTATGAAACATACTTCAAAGATAAGACATGGGGTGGAAACGGATTTGGTGCAACTCCACCAGAATATGTCGAAATTACAACTACTGATAGTGTCAGTGAATTATCACCAAGCGAACTCAGTGCAATCAATCCAAATTATAAAAAAGATTATTCTGAATATAACGATGCTGCTATCGTTGTAGTTGGAAGACCTGGTGGCGAAAGTAAAGAATATGTCGCTGGTAATAATCCTGAATGTACTACTGGCAATATTATGGGTCTTTCAGATAAAGAAAGAGCTATTATCAAAGAAGCAAAAGATAACTTCGACAAAGTTATTGTTTTAGTTAATTCTGTCACCACTATGGAAATCGACGAGCTTAAAGAAGATGATGGTATTGATGCCATTTTATGGATTGGTTATCCGGGTGCTTATGGATTTTCAGCTGTTGCAGATGTTTTAAATGGAACAGTGTCACCATCTGCATGTTTAGGTGATGTTTATGCAGCTAACAATCAAGCAAACCCAGCAATGCAATCAGCAGGCAACATACCTTGGACAAATGCTAGTGATTTTACAGCTGAAGAAAATGTCAATTCTTATTTAATTGAAGCTGAAGGTATCTATTCTGGCTATCGCTATTACGAAACAAGATATAACGATGTTGTAAATGGTGTAAGTAATGCAAGTCAAGCAAGTGCAGGAACTTGGACAAATCCTGATTCCACAATATCTACAACAGCTGGCGCTTGGAACTATACAAACGAAGTCACTTATCCATTTGGATATGGATTAAGTTACACAACTTTCGAAGAAAAATTAGAAAATGTAACAATTCCAGGTGATAAAAAGACTGCAACTGTTAAAGTTACAGTTACAAATACTGGTAAAGTCGCTTCTAAAAAAGCAGTTCAACTTTATGCACAGGTTCCTTATACTGATTATGACAAACAAAATAATGTTGAAAAATCAGCAATTCAACTTATGGATTTTGAAAAAACTAAACTTTTAAATCCAGGAGAAAGCCAAACAATCGAAATGCATGTAGATTTACAAAATTTAGCCTCTTATGATTACACTAAAGCTAAGACATGGATTCTCGATGATGGAACTTATACCTTCAGTGTTGGCGATAACGCTCACGATGCTTTAAACAACATCCTTGCAAGCCAAGGAAAGACTACTGCTGATGGAATGGATTATAACGGGAATTCTGCCTTGACATATTCATGGACATGGTCTGATTTTGATTCTTCTACCTTCCGTTATTCTGAAACTGGAAAGGAAATAACCAACCAACTTAGCGAAGGTGATTATTCTATGGATTTGAATTCGTTCATGCCAGGAACAGTCACATATTTTACCCGTAGCAATTGGAACGGAACATTCCCAAAGAAATATGAAGGATTATCCGCATCAGGTAGACTTAAAGAATTACTTAAAAATGATTTCATCGCACTTAAAACAAATGAAGATACCTCCGATATCACATTCGGTGATACAACCTCAACATTAACTCTTACTGATTTAAAAGGTGCTGACTTCTCTGATGAAAGATTTGATGAACTTGCAAATAAAGTAACCATTCAAGAATTCTTAGATTTTGCTTCCCATGCTTTCCATAACATTCAAAAGATAGAATCAGTTGGATATGCTGGAAATAATGCTGATGATGGCCCAGGTGGTTCTGATAGCCATTACTTAAATGAGGGTAAATACCAAGGCGTAGCTTATAGCGATGCCGAAACCGCAACCAAAACAGCTAATGGAAGTTATATGGGTACAAGAACTGCACCATCTCCACAAAATTTAGCTTATTCTTTCAATAAAGAACTTGCTTATGAAAATGGTGAAATCATCATCGGTGAAACTTCTCTTATTCTCAACCTTCCTATCATCATCGGACCTGGAGGAAATATTCATAGAAACGGATATAATGGCCGTGGTGGCGAATATTATTCTGAAGATCCTATTCTTTCTGGATACATCGGCTCTGCTGTTGTTCAAGGTGCTCAATCCAAAGGATGCTTAGTCAATATCAAACATGCCGCCTTCAACGATCAGGAAATCAATCGTTCTGGTATTGCTGTCTTTATGAATGAACAAAAAGCTCGTGAACTTGAACTTAGAAATCTCAATTGCATGTTCACAGCTAAAGGAAAACCAGCAAGTTTCTATGATGATGATACTAAGAAAGACACCTATACAAAAGGTGCTCTTGGTGTCATGTCTTCCTACAATAGAATCGGTGCTGTTGCAAGTAGTGCAAACTACGCTGTTCAATATACAATCATGAGAGAAGAATGGGGATTCAATGGCTATAATGTCACTGACTTTACTGGTGTTGCTTTAAAAGCATCTCCAAAGGAATCAATTCTTGCAGGTACTGTAGCTTTCTGTGGATTCTCATCTAATGTCGATTATTGGAAACCAGAAAGTTTAAATAAAGATAAAGCAATGGTGAAAGCTATTCATCAAAACATCAAATACATACTTTATTCTTTAGCAAATTCTAATGCTTTAAATGGTGTTAGTTCTAGTTATCGTGCAGTTAAAGTCAAGAAATCAACTTGGTGGAGAACATCTTATATCGCAGCAATTTCAATCACTGCAACTTTAACTGGCATCTTCTTAATTACAACAATTGTATTTACTTATGTGAAAAAGGAGGAAAATTAATCTTATGGATAAATTAAAATCAAAACTTTCATTAAGAAATATTTTACTTCTTATCACTACTCTTTTTACACTCGTTGGATTTATCATGTATATGGTTGTTTCAACAACTGGTTACTTTGTCGGAAAAAATCCAAATATAGCAGTTACAATACTTTCCATTTTATTCCTCGTTGGTTCAATTGCATTTGTCATTTTCGATGATAAAATCCAAAAGTATGAGACTATTGTTATATTCTTTTTAGCCGCTTGTCTTATCTTATCAATTATCTTTTTCATCTTAGATAAAGAAGAGGTAGTCGGTGATATGTTAATTCCAGTCAATCATCCACAAAAAGAAATTGATGCAGCTATAACAAGCATTGTTGCAATTGTAATTTATTTAGTCGGATTCATTACATTTGTAATATCAACATTCTTAGATAATAAAAAGAAAGCTTAGTTAGATTAAGGTGGACAAGTTTGTTCACCTTTTTCTTTTTAAAGAATTTTATTCATTAAAATAATTAGATTGATTTTGTTGCACTTATTCTTATCATTTATTACTACAATTTACCTTATTATTGCGCAAGCATATTAAAATTTTGCGAATCAATTAAATTTTAAAAAGGTGTCTTATTTTAGAAATTTTAAGTATAATATTTTTGAATTATGAAAAAAATAAAAATTGCAATTGTTGATAACGAACCCAATCAGATA
>CAVEQA010000014.1:13357-24128 GCA_963617725.1 Paludibacteraceae bacterium | reverse complement strand
ACTCAAAACTATACGAAGAAAGAAATGAAGCTGTTTTCGAATTGAAGAAGATGATCAGGTATTTTCCTCTCTTTGGATTTAACTCTAAATATCTTTTTAAGGAAGCTTAGTTTCATCTTTAAATTTTTTGATAAAATCAAAGAAAAATCAACGTTTTATATTTCTATATTTCTTTATTTAAGCTAAAATATTATAGAGGATATAAAATGGTTCAAGCTACGAATAATAATAGAGAAAAAGAAGAAATCACCACCAGCTATCTAGGTATCGGTGACGAACTTAAAAATAAAAGAAAAAAGTACCAACATAAGAAGATGATCTATTTCATCTTATTATTATTGGAGATTTTTTTCACTTTTTTATATTTGAGTTTACCTCTCTTTCATCTTGAATCACTTGCTATCTCTGGACTGAGGAATTTATCCAAAGATTCCCTTTATCAGATGATGGATGTCAAAACTAATTCTTCTTATTTGACGTTTGATAAAAAAGAAGCTGTAGAAAATCTCAAAAAGAATAGCAACGGCATCTTATTAGATGTCTCTTTGAATGCGAACTTATTTTCGGGTAGCTTAGATGTCAAAGAAGATTTTCCTCTTGCTTATTATAACGATGAAGTCTATTTTGCTTCCGGAAGAAAAAAAGATGAGATGGAAAGTCTTATCAATGGTATGAATTTTGATGTTGTGACTAAAAATGCGTATTTGAAAGTAGTGAACGATAAATGCGAAGAATCAAAATTGGTGCATTTTTATTTCAAATACGAAAACCCAACAATTGATAAAACTATCTTCACTAATTTCATCGATGTCAAGGATGCGATCCTAGATAACATGAAAGATGTCATTTATAAAAGTGAGACAAATTCGACTCTCGATATCACCTATTATGATACTGTTTCCTCTAGTTACTTTGTCTTTGAAGATATTTTATACGATAAAATCAGTAAGATTTTTAAAAGCGATATCTTTGAAAATGAGACAGTCAACGCTTGTAGAAGTTATTTTAAAAACAAAAATAAATCAGAATATAAAATCTCTGATAGCAATATCAAAGAGGTATATAAAGTCAAAATCATCTACAGTACTGATGGAAGTTATAATTTTGTAGATGCCGATGGAATTTCAATATAAATTTAGGAGGTAAGAAGATGAATGATAATATTGTTTCAGTAATAGATTTCTCATCCAGCGGAATAAGATTAGTCACCGGTTATCATTTCAAAGGCACTGTCTATATTCTAAATGCGTTAGAAGGAGATTCAATCCCTTTGGATGAAAACGGATATTTAGATAAAAAATCAGCCGAAGAGAGTTTGACAACTTTGATTTATAAAGCCAAAGAGACCTTGAAGAATAATTTAGGTGTCTTTATCGCTCTTCTACCACCTGATGGCTTCACCGTTGAAAGCATTGATGAAAAAAGTACTACCGTTGATCCTTCAAGTAAAATAATTCAAAGAGATTATTATAATTGCATCAATCAAATCAATAAACGAGTTAAAAGTAAAGGTAAGTCAATTGTCTATCATGATCCGATTTCTTTTGCCGATGATAATAGACAAAGCTACGATACTTTTCCGATGGGTTCAAGCTCTAAAGAACTACAAGTCTTCGCCGATGTTCATTTGATCGATGATAAGAGTTTCAATCATTATAAATCGATACTTGATGATTGCAGAATTCCGATATATATGACTTTAGTAGCTCCTTTTGCTACTGTCAGCTTCATAAGTTCCTTGAACATTCCTAAAAAATTCTTATGCTTAGATATAGGAAAAGATTATTCTTATTTTTCATATATTTTCAAACGCAGACTCAATGTTTCTACTAAATTTCCTTTTGGAATAAATGCAGCTGTCAAAAAAGCTAGTGAAATATTGAATTTGAGTTTTGATAAAACTATGGAATATCTTCAATATTTTGGCTTCCATAGAGAAGAAGAAATCGCCTTTATCAGCGAAGAAGATAAACCACTTGATGAGATAGTCTCGGCCTTTGAGAAAAGTTTTGAACCCTTAGTCGATCTTATCAAAATGTCCATCGACAAATACCAAGTCGATGATGATACTTTACTTGTGATAACAGGTACGGGAGCTGATATTGTCGAATTTGATCATTATCTTGTCAATGAATTGAAAAGAGATAATAAAGTCTTCATTCCGAAAGTCATCGGAGCAAAAGACAAAGTCTTCACAAATTGTATTGGGGCAATCCTTATCTCCGCTTTGCCATATCAAAACCCAATCACTGAAGCGATAAAAATGGGAGGATATCATGATTTTCAAAATGAATCCTTCTCTAGAGGAAAATAACGAGGTGGAAAATGTCTGAATTTAATGAATTATTCAATGATGAAGAAATAATGGCGACAAACGCCAAAATCAAAGTCATCGGTGTCGGTGGAGCTGGTTGTAATGCTGTAAATCAAATGATCAACGATAAAAAAGATCTCATCGAATATATCGTTGTCAACACTGATGGCCAAGCACTTGCAAATAGCGAATGCAGAAATAAATATGTCTTAGGTAAGAATATCACCAAAGGCTTAGGCGCTGGTGGTAATCCAGAGGTAGGAAAACAAGCAGCTGAAGATTCCTATTCGGATTTACAGCTTCTTGTCAAAGATTCCGATATGGTCTTCATCGCTTGCGGTGAAGGTGGCGGTACCGGAACAGGTGCTGCTCCTGTTGTTGCAAAAGCTGCAAGAGAAATCGGAGCCTTGATTCTTGCAATTGTCACTCGTCCTTTCAATATGGAAGGAAGGGATAGAAGATTGAATGCGATCCAAGGAATTGCCGAACTCAAAAAATATGTTGATGCTTTGATCATCGTTTCCAATGATAAATTGGTTTTCAATAATGGCAATGGTTCTTTAAGAGCTGCTTTTAAAAATGCTGATGCTGTCTTAGCTGAATCTGTTAAAACTGTCACTGATATCATTCTCAAAAACGGAATTATCAATCTCGATTTCGCCGATGTCAAAGCTACACTTTCTAATCGTGGTGTCTGTCTTATCGGTATCGGTACAGGTACAGGCGAGAAAAAAGCTATCGATGCCGCTAATAACGCTATCAATTCTCCATTTTTAGAAGCTAGCATCAAAGGCGCTAAAAATATGATTGTCAACTTCATCACCGGAGATGATTGCTCCCTTAAAGAAGTGAATTATGCCATCGATTATATCAACGAACAAGCTGGTAATGAAACAAACATCATCATGGGACTTCAACATGATGATTCTTATAAAGATAAAGTCACAATCTCCATCATCGCGACTAATTTCCCTGATGATTTAGATTTGACAAGCGATCACCAAATCTTAGAGAGAACTACTGACTTTGATATGATCAAAGATAAAGTTCAACCTGTTTCTAAAGCTGAGAGCAAGTTGAAAGAAGATAGAACTTCCTCTCCTCTCCCAGAATATTTGAAGAGCGTGTTCAGTAAGAATAAACCTTCTACTTCTAGTGTTGTTGAAGAAAAGATAGAAGAGAAGAAAGAAGCTGAATTCAAAGTTGAAAGCACAATAAAAGCTGATGAACCTAAAAAGGCTATCTCCGATAATGATTTTGTGATCGAAGATAAAAAAGAAGTCGAAGAAGATAAAGAAGATGATTTGGAAGATGATGATACTGTCATCATCCCGATTGATTGAGGTATGTTTTATGACAATTAACGAATTTAAAGAAAAGAAAGAAGAATTGATCTCCAAAGCCAAAAATTCCATCCATGAAGTCAACGATAAATTATCCTTGAACAATTTTAAGGGTCAATTCTTAGGAAAGAAGAGTGAATTAACCTCTTTCTATTCCATGATGAAAGATATCAAAAATGAAGAGAAGAAAGAATTTGGCCAATCTCTTGGCGAACTCAAAAACATTCTCACATCCATTTTTGAAAGCAAAGAAAAAGAACTCAATGATGCTGAATTGAAGAAGAAATTAGAATCATCTAAAGTTGATATAACTCTTCCTGGCAACGGGAATTTTGATGGTAGCAAGAACCCATTTTATGCTGTTGTCGATGATATCTCCGATTTCTTTGCTGGCTTAGGATATATTGTTGTCAATGGTCCAGAAGTTGAATCCGATACCAATAACTTCGAACTTTTAAACATTCCAAAAGATCATCCAGCTAGAGATATGCAAGATACATTTGTCATCGATCCTAACACTGTCCTTCGTTCTCAAACCTCTGCTATCCAAGCTCGTTATATGGCCTTAGCTAAAGGACAAGGACCGGTTAAAATCATCTCTCCTGGTAAGGTCTACCGCCGTGATAATGATGCAACTCATTCTCATCAATTCGGACAGATTGAAGGTTTAGTCATCTCTGAAGATGTGACTTTTGCTAACTTGATG
The DNA here is from genome assembly GCA_963617725.1 of Paludibacteraceae bacterium. Lineage (GTDB taxonomy): Bacteria > Bacillota_I > Bacilli_A > RFN20 > CAG-288 > Enterosoma. The sequence continues at coordinate 19,765 of CAVEQA010000014.1, read as the reverse complement.
GAAACTTTAACTGCTTTGCTTCGTCATCTTTTCGGTGAAAAAAGAGAAGTAAGATTCCGTCCTTCTTTCTTCCCATTCACAGAACCGAGTGTTGAAGCAGATATTTCTTGTTTCAACTGTCAAGGAAAGGGATGCTCTCTTTGCAAACACACCGGCTGGATTGAAATTCTCGGAGCTGGTATGGTACATCCAAATGTTTTAAGACTCAACGGTTTTGATGATACTAAATATCAAGGTATCGCTTTTGGTATCGGTATCGATAGAGTCGCAATGCTCAAATATGGAATCGATGATATCAAACGTTTTTATACCGGTGATGTCAAATTCTTAAAACAATTCAGAAAGGAATAAGATCTATGTTATTTTCATATAAATTATTATCTGAATTAGTCGATTTATCTTCAACCGATGTTGAACAAGTTAGGGATAGACTCACCTTTTCTGGTTTTGAAGTTGAAGAATTATATCCCCTTGCTAGTGGAACAAAGCTTTGCATCGGTGAAATTTTAACCTGTGTCAATCATCCAGATAGCGACCACCTTCACTGCTTGACAGTCGATTTAGGTCCAACTCTTGGAATCAAAGATATCGTCTGTGGTGCTCCTAATGCAAGAGCTGGTATCAAAGTCATCGTCGCCTTAGAGGGATGTTTCCTCCCAGCTTTGAATGAGACTATCAAAAAAGGTGTCATCAGAGGCAAAGAGAGCAATGGTATGTGCTGTTCTCTTTTAGAACTCGGAGTCAAAGAAGATTATTTAGATGAAAATTCTCCATCCAAAAATGGAATCGAAGAACTTCCTTTAGATGCAGAAGTAGGAAATACTGAAGTATTGAAATATTTAGGACTTGATGATTATGTTTTAGATATCAATGTCCTTCCTAATCGTCCAGACTGTCTTTCTTATTATGGAATGGCAAGAGAAATCGCTGCACTTTTATCTTTGAAGATGAAAGAAGCTCCGACCTTTGATTTCTCTAAAATTGAAAAGAAATTGGATGTAAAAAGTTCAACTGATGCTTGTTCTAGATTCGATATCTTGAGAATCACCGATGTCAAAGTCAAAAAGGAAACGAGCAAGAGAATCAAAAACTATTTGACAGCATCTGGAATAAGACCTGTCTCTCCGATTGTCGATATCGGTAATTTCTCGATGCTTCTTTCTGGCCAACCACTCAATATGTACGATGGTAAGGTCAACGAAAAAGGCGATTATGATGTCATCGATTCTTTAGATGGTGTCAAAGTTAAGACCTTCGATGAAAAGGAATTAGAACTCAAAAAAGATGATCTTGTCGTCACCTGTTCTTCTATTCCAACAAGTGTCGCTGGTATCATGGCATTGGATAGTGCTTCAATCACTTCAAACACAACTGATTTTGATATTGAAGCCGCCTGTTTTTATCATGTCAATATCCGTCATACATCCGCTCGTCTTGGATTATCAAGCCCATCAAGTCAGTTGTTTGGGAAAGAAAGAAATCCTTTGATGATCGATGAAGCACTAGCTATCACTATCTCTTTGCTTGATGACTTCCTCGATGAATATAAAATCACAGCATACGGAAGTTATAACGCTGTCAAACCATCAAATACCGGTGTCAGTTTCTCCCTTGAAAAACTCAATCATCGTTTAGGTGGCAATTACACTCAAGAAGAAGTTGATGCTGTTTTAAAGGCTTATCGCGTTGAGAAAAAAGACGGACTTTTATATCCGCCAGTCGATAGAGTTGACTTATTAGAACAATGTGACTTTGAAGAAGAAGTCTATCGTTATTACGGTTCTAATAAGCTCATTCCTACTTTTGAAAATTATCCGATAACCACCGGAGGTTTATCTGAAGAACAAAAGAAGAGAAGAGAGCTCAGAGAAATGCTCATCTCCTTAGGATTTGATGAAATCATCTCTTTCACTCTCATCGATGAAAAGATGGATAAGATGATAAGAGTTTTCAATAACAACGAAAGTTATCGCTTAAAAAATCCGATGACTAAAGATCATGAAATCATCCGTTCTGATCTTCTTCCTTCTATGCTTCAAACAATGGATTACAATCTCAATCACAACAATCCTGATTTGAGATTATTTGAAATCTCCAATGTCGATAATCCAAAAGCCGGAAGTCATTTATATCTCTCTTTAGGATTATTAGGAAAGAGATATGAAAGTGAGAATTATTCTGGTAAAGAATACGATTTCTTCGATATGAAAGGAATCATAACTTCTATTTTCAATAAGATCGGAATTCCTGAGAATAGATATCGTATCAACTATTCGAAAAATCCAAGTTTCCATCCGTATTCAAGCGTCGATGTTTATATCGGAAAAGATTTGGTTGGAACTTATGGTAAAGTTCATCCATCTCTTAGAAAAGATAATGTCTATCTTGCCGAACTCGATTTAGGATACCTTCTCTCTTTGAAAGGTTTGAAGACTAAATTTGCTAAGTTCTCAAGTGAGACCATCGTCAGAAGAGATGTCTCTTTCAAGATGAAAGAAGATATTTCTTATAAGAAACTTCTCGATACTATCAAAGGAGTTAAAGACACTTATTTAGACCATGTCTCTCTCTTTGATAAATTTGTCGATGAAAAGACCGATGATTCTTATCTTGGTGTCTCTCTTTATTTCCAAAGAGAAGGAAAGACATTGAAAGGTGAAGAAATCGATGATTCACTCAATAGAATTGTAAATGCTGTCAAAGCTAATTTAGGACTTTCTAGAAGAGGTGAATGATGATTGATGATATCCGTATTCCTCTTGTATTAAATAACGGCGATAAAAATAATCAACAAGTAGAACTCGATATAGAGTTGACTGATGATGAAAAGAAAGCTTTCAGCAATACTGTCGATAAATTTCAAAGGATTCATGTTAGTTATTCTTTAAGCGGTAATCAAAGTTGCTTTGTTGTTTATCTTTCGCTAAATGCTGATATTGATTATATCGATGCTCATGATACAAATAGAATTGATGAATTAGAAATCGAAAATGAAATCGAACTTACTATTCTTCCAAATGACGAAGAAAACAGCGATATCATCAAAGATAAAGATGGTATCTATGACCTCCGTCCATCGATTTTAGGACTTCTTTATTCTTCGATTCCGAACAATTATAGCGAGATCGAAAATGATTCGAATTCCGAATTTAAAGTTATGAGTGAAGAAGAATATCAAAAAGTGAAGAAGGCTTCTAATTCTCCTTTTGCTAGTTTAGATTCTTTAGATTTAGAATAGTTTTATGCATCAAGTCATAGTCATTATGATTTTGATGCATTTTTTAAAATTGAATATATGAAATTAATAATTTTAAAAATATCTCAAATGGATTATACTATTACAAGTTTTATTTAAGATAAAACTTCAAATGATTATGGAAAATAAAGTTAAAAAAATAGATTGGGAACGACAAAAATATTTAGCGATAATCTCCTTGATTCAACTTGCTTTATCAATCGGTTTATATTCGATTGGTAAATATGTTTCGAATTTGCATTTTGAATCTGGCGGTTTTTTAAATCTCAGCTTGATTCCTCTCATCTTGAATTCTTTGATCTCAGGACCGATATACGGGACATTGACTGGGCTTTTATTCGCTTTGTTCAATATCATCCTCGACTCTGCTTTTTCATCCAGTTGGTATGTTCTAGTCTTTGATTATATCTTAGTATCGGCAATGATCGGATTTTGTTCATTCTTCAGAAAGACATATTACGAAAATAAACCTCGCTGTTTCTTCTTTGCTTCCTTGGTATATTTCATTTTGAAGATGGTCTGTCATATCGTATCTGATTTGATGGTCAAGGTTTATACTAACGATAACTCGTTCAATTTCAATGTCTTTTCTTCTAGCAACGATTATCTGAATATTTTCTTATATAATCTTGGATATTTAGTGCCTTCCTTCATCTTATCGGTTGTCATCTTATTTTTCTTATCCTATCCCTTATTCATGTTCAATTCTCATCCTATCATGAGAAAAGTGAGATATAAGAAAGCTAAATATGACGAAGAAGATATGAAGTTGAATTTGAAAAAGACCGGTGATGTTTCCAATATGAATATTCTAGTCTTGAATACTCTCTATGCTAGTTTATTATTCATTCCGATGTTTTTAAAAAATCATTCGAGATTTTTAGGACTTAGCATCCTCTCTTTCTTGATAATCTCGACGATGGGAATTGTCGCTATTAGCTTATATAAATTTATGGAAGATAAGATCAACAACAACACTTTGAAGAATTTTTCTCAGTTGCAATTAAAAATCTTCAATAAATCATATAAATATGATATCTTTGTATGTGTTTATGCCTTAGTGCCTTTGATATTATCGATTATCGGATTTATCAGATTTGCAGTTTATTTGTCATAAAGGAAAGGAAAAATTATGAATTTAAATAAAAGACAAAATGGTATCTTATTACCTATTTCATCACTTCCATCAAAGCATGGGGTTGGAACGATGGGAAAAGCAGCCTATGACTTTGTTGACTTTATGTATAAAAGCAACGTTCAAGTTTGGCAAATGCTACCTTTGAATCCGACTAGTTATGGAGATAGTCCTTATCAATCATTCACCAGCAATGGTTTGAATTATTATTTCATCGATTTAGATATTCTTGTCGAAAAGAAATTGTTGAAGAAAGAAGAAATCAACGATAAAGATTTTTATTATGATGAGAGAAAAGTCGATTATTCATTGCTTTTCAAAAATAGAATCAACTTATTAAAAAAAGCCTTTGCTAGATTTGATGTTGAAAATGCTGAATTCAAACAATTTGAAAAAGAAGGAAAATATAAAGATTTCGCTTTCTATATCACCTTGAAATCATTGATGAATTATCGTCCGTGGTATGAATGGGATGATGAATATAAAAAGTACAGTTTTGTCATTGAAAATAAGGTTATCAAAGAAAATTATAAAACCTATTTATTCTATCTTTGGACTCAATTTGAATTCTTAAATCAATATAAAGCCTTGAAGAAATATGCCAATGAAAAAGGAATCTCTATCATGGGAGATATGCCTTTATATTTGGCTAGAGATTCTGTTGAAGCTTATAAATATCCATTCATGTTCCTTTTTGATAAAGAATTAAAACCGACATTAGTCGCTGGTTGTCCTCCGGATTATTTCTCCGAGAACGGACAATTATGGGGAAATCCTATCTACAATTGGAAATTGATGGAAAAGAACAATTATCTTTGGTTCCGTCAAAGAATTTTGAATAACCTTGAGATTTTCGACATTTTGAGAATCGATCATTTCCGCGGATTATCTGGATATTATGTCATTCCATTCGGACTTAAGACAGCTAGAGTCGGTCAATGGAGAAAAGGACCTGGCATCGCTTTATTCAAAGGTCTCACTGAACTTCCAATCATCGCTGAAGACTTAGGCTTGATCGATGATGATGTAAGAAAACTACTTTCTGAAACCGGCTTTCCAGGAATGAAAGTCTTAGAATTTGCCTTTGACGGCAATGATGCTAACGAACATTTACCATCTAATACTACTAAAAATTCTGTCGTCTATACTGGAACTCACGATAATGAACCATTATTGGGATATCTCAAAGGCTTGAATTCAAGTGCATTGAATCTTTATAAACAATCGTTATTGAGACAATGCAAATTATTCAATGTCGAATATAATGTCGAAACCCTTGAAGATATCGTCAAGACCACAATCAAATTAACTTATGCAGATGTTTCTAATACTGCTATCATTCCTTTACAAGATTTTCTTTGCTTAGGCAATGAAGCAAGAATCAATACTCCAAGTCAAGTAGACGGTAAAAACTGGGTTTGGAGAAGTGTCAAATCCGATTTTAGCGATGAAGTATCTAGTTTCATCAAAGAGAACACCACTAGATACAAACGTTAACGAATATAAGAGGAGTCTTCTTCTAACTCCTCTTTTTTGATGTTTAAAGAAGTGTAAAAATCAGAGGTTAAAGAGTTGATACCATCGTATAAATAGATATCATTAATTTTTGATGTATCCGTATATGAAGATTGAATATCTTTAATAGAAAGCGTTCTTTTGATATCTAAGAAAAGAGTTTTGTCATCTGAGGAAATCTTAGGGAAAATTACACTTTCATTTGAAAGATCGTAGTTTGAAAATTTGAAACAGTTGATGAGATTATCAGAGGTATCTTTGATAAAAGGAGTCACTATTTTTAACTTTGTATCATAAGTGTAAGCATCAATGGTCTCTTTAACTTTTTCAATGCTGACATTGTCTTCGGTGATATCGATTTGCTTAAATAGTTTTCCTTCTTCGAAGAATAAAATCGCATTTTCTTTGATTGAAGGAAGACTTGAAGATTTAATTGTATCGTAAATGCTTTTATTCATATAAGGAATAAAAACATCGTTTGAATTTGCATAAGCGTAAAGAC
>CAVEQA010000014.1:1745-13347 GCA_963617725.1 Paludibacteraceae bacterium | reverse complement strand
GAACAAGATTCCGAATAGATGGATAAGAAAAAAGAAACTTGTTTATCAATCAAAATAGACAAAACATCTTTATCTAAAGAATACAACAAGTGATAATATTTTTTATCAACTTTAAAATTGATACCTTCGATATGATATAAAGGTATTTTCGTCTTGTTTTCTTTACAAGAAGGAAGGATGAATAATAGTGGTAGAAGTAATTTTATAAATTTATAAGATTTCATTTAAAAATGTGTTCAATAAATTCTTTTCTAAATCATCTCTTTTTTTATTCAATTCTTTCAAAGCTTTTTGATAGGTAGAATCTGCGCTATCTAAAGATGATACTGAAGTGTTGCTTCTGAGATTTTTCACTTCATCATAAATGCTTGTTTTATAATAGAGTTTGTAATCTGAATCGAAGCCGATATCAGTATCGTTTCTGAAGGTTTTAGTCGTATGAGATGTGCTTGTATAATAGATGATTGCTGGGGTAGCTCCTGTTTTACCATAATCATTTGAATATCCAGGAATATCGTTGATATGATATTTGTTTGAGAATTCATACCAAATTTTTTGCCCGTAATCTTTCTTTGTTTCATCCGTATTTCTTTTCTTTAAGAAATAACCATCGACTTCATAATAATAGGCTTTTTTCTTGTTATTATACAAAAATGGTTCGATGACTGTATTTTTGAATTCTTTGCAATCATCACATCTTCTCCAGGTGAAAATGATGAGTTTTTCGTTTTCTTCTTGTATCTTTTCATCCAGAGTTTCGGTATCAAATCCTAGAGTGTCATCATCTTCATCTCTGGATTGGACATAGTAGGCTTGAATTGTCAAAATATTATTTTCAATTCTTTTCAAAGTATTCAATGAATAATATTCATTATTCAAAATATATTTTGAAAGAATTTTTTCGGTATTTTTATAGTTTTTCTCATCATCAGATCTGTCGATTTTGTTCAAAGATACATCATAAAAATGACCAGTTCTTGAATTGACAAGTTTTCCGGAATCATAAAATAACATGGTTGGAGTTCCAGTGACTTCGGGATATAATTTTGCAAAAGAACCTGTTTGATTATATGAAGCTTGATAACAAGGTAAGTAGGTATAAGCATCGACAACATAAAAGATTGTCGAAGTTTTATAGATATACCCATTTGTATACTTACCTTCTACATCCTTATTTCCTCTGAAAGAATAATAAAGAGAATCACAATACGAACATCCTTCTTTGGTCACGATGATACAACAAGAATCATATCTTGCGATTTCATTGAGTTCATTTTCTGTTTCAATGAAGACAAAAGAGTCGATACCTTCTTTTTTAGGTAAGATCACTTTTCCGTTTTTATTTATGGTGTTGCTATTTTCTTCGACTTTTTTACAGCTTGGAAGAAAACAAAAAAAGGAGGCGAAAATTGGAATGAACAACAATTTTTTGATGTTTTTCATATTCACCTCCTTATTAATATAGATTAGAGACCTAAAACGCGAACAGTATCAAGGGCGATCATAAGTTCTTCATCAGTTGGGATGACAACGACAGGAATCTTACTATCACTTGTTGAGATGACACCTTCTTTACCGCGGGTTTCAGCATTCAATTTTTCATCGATTTTAACGCCTAAGGCTTCTTTGACATAATTGAAAGCTAATTCACGATAGATAGGTGCATTTTCAAAGACACCAGCAGAGCAGACAATCATATCAACATGTCCTAATTTTCCATAGTACATCATGATGTAATCTGCAATCTTAGAAGCGTATAAATCCATTGCTAATTTTGCTTTTTCATTGCCTTCTAAAGCAGCTGCTTCGACATCTCTTGTATCATTGGAAATGCCAGAAACACCTAAGATACCGGATTTATGATTGTAAACATCATAAACTTCATCAGCGCTTAAACCAGTTCTCTTGCAAAGATATGGCATACAAGAAGGATCGATATCACCAGTTCTTGATCCCATCATAACACCAGCTAATGGAGTGAGACCCATACTTGTGGCGATACATTTACCGTCTTTGACAGCAGCAAGAGAAGCACCGCTACCGATGTGGCAAGTTATGATATTGACATGTTCTTTATTTGGGAAATATTTTTCTTTAGCGACGATTGATAAATATTTGTGAGAAGTACCATGAGCACCATATCTTCTGACGCCATATTTTTCATACCATTCATATGGAATTGCATACATGTATTCAACTGGTTCCATAGTCTGATGGAAGGCAGTATCGAAAACAGCAACTTCACCGACATTTGGAAGGGCGTTTTTAAATGCGTGATAGCAAGTTAAATGTGCTTCAGCATGAAGTGGATCAAGTGGAATCAAAGAAGCAATTTTTTCTTCAGTATCAGCATCGAAGACATGAGAATCAGAGAAATAACTTCCACCTTGAACGACTCTATTTCCGATACCTTTGATTTCATCTAAGGATTTGACGATTCCTTCAGAGATGAGACCATTTAAAACAAGATTGACGGCTTCTTGATGATCTTTGACAGGTAAGACTTGAGAATTTTTATATCCACCAGGTTTTTTAATGGTGAAGATACCATCTTCATGACCGATTCTTTCGACGATACCAGAAGTCAATACTTCCATGTATTTTGATTTTTCTGCGACAGTTTTTTGCTTTAATGCTTCATCTTGAATGCTGTATAATTTGAATTTTAAAGAGGATGAACCAGCATTAACGCACATGATTTTCATTTCGTTAGACATATATAGCTCCTTGTTAAACACATATATTTTAGTCAATATTTTTATAATTACAACTTTATAAAATATAAAATGAATGAAATTTGCTTATTTTTAACCAATTTTATTTAGATTGAATAAATTAAATTTAAAAATATTTTTCATATGATATAATACTAACTAGATTGTGGAGGCAATTATGGACACGTCATTTTTCGACAAATACCTTAACGGACAACTTCCTGATGCTTACAAGTACTTTGGTGCTCATAAGATGACACTCAACGGAAAAGATGGGTATTTTTTTAGAGTTTATGCCCCAATGGCAAAATCTGTTTCTGTCATTGGCGAATTTAACAATTGGGATCCGATGAAAGGAAGGATGAGCAAAGTTCATTTCTACGGATTATATGAGATCTTCATCTCTGATGCAAAAGAAAATCAAAAATACAAATTTCACATCGAAGGATGTGATGGATTCACCAAAGATAAGATGGATCCATTCGCTTTTAAAGATGAAAATTCAGGAGAATCTTGCTCAATTATCAAAGATATTTCGAACATCAAAATCGATGATGCTGATTTTGTAAAAACAAGAGATAGAAATTTTGATAAGCCAGTTTCAATTTATGAATTCCATTTTGGAACTTGGAAAAGAAAAGAAGATGGAAGCATGTACAACTATTCTGAAATTGCTGATATCATGATTCCATATTTGAAGGATATGGGTTATACCCATGTAGAATTTTTACCAGTTCTTGCATATCCTAATGATAAAAGTTGGGGTTATCAAGCTCTAGGATATTATGCTATCGATTCGCGTTGGGGCGATTCAACTGACTTTGCTCAGTTTGTTGAAAAAATGCACAAAGCTAATATCGGTGTTATTATGGACTTCGTTCCTGTTCATTTTGCAATCGATCCATTCGGACTTGAAAAATTCGATGGTTCTTGTGTTTATGAATATGCAAATGAACATGAATTCACTGAATGGGGAACTAAATCCTTTGACTTAGGTAAAGATACTGTCAGAAGCTTTTTGATTTCTTCAGTTATATATTTTGGTGATGTATTCCATATCGATGGCTTCAGATTTGATGCTGTTTCCAATATCATTTATTGGGATGGAAATGCTGATAAAGGTGTCAATGAAAATGCAGTTGAATTCATCAAGCGTTGCAATGGGTATGTCCATGCCCTCCTTCCAAACGTTATGATGATCGCTGAAGATTCATCGGCCTATGGTCATGTCACTAAAGGAATGTTCCAAGAAGGTTTAGGTTTTGATTTCAAATGGGATTTAGGATGGATGAATGATACTTTGAAATATTATTCTAAGGATCCTATTTATAAAAAATATTGTCACAATCAATTGACCTTCTCAATGGCATATTTTTACAGTGAAAACTTTGTCTTACCATTATCACATGATGAAGTTGTTCATATGAAAGGTTCAATATTGAACAAGATGTGGGGAAATTATGATAATAAATTCGCACTTGTCAGAAATCTCTATGCTTATCAGTTTGCTCATCCTGGTAAAAAGTTGAACTTTATGGGTAATGAGCTTGGTACTTTTGATGAATGGAAAGAATATGAACCGATTGCTTTCAATCTTCTTGATTATCCAAAACATCAAGGCGTTCAAAAACTTGTCAAGGATTTGAATCACATCTATACGAAATATAAATGTATGTATCAAAAAGAATATGATCCATCGACATTCTCCTGGGTCATGGCCGATAATGCTGAACAATCAGTTTACACTTTCTATAGAGAATCAGAAACTGAATGCATTGTCTTCATGTTCAACATGACACCGAACTTCTATTGGGATTATGATATCGGAGTTCCATATGAGGGAACTTATGAAGAAATCTTAAATACCGATAAAGCTTGTTATGGTGGTTGGAATCAATTCAATTCGACACCACTTGTAACTTCTGGGGCTGGTTGTCACAATCAAAAATTCAAATTGACAGTTAAACTTCCTAGCTTTGGTGCCTTATATCTTTTGTTCAAAAAGCCTAATAAAGAGGAAGAAAAGCTTCCATATCTTGCAAAAGATCCCGATAAAATGTATATTTCTAAGGCGTAGTGTTTGTTAAAAACATTAAGAATTTAATGAGGATATTAATAAAATGATAGAAATTAAACCAGGAAAAGAATTCCGTGAGTATTTTAAGAATGACTTCACAAACCGTTGTATTGAAAAGTATGGTAGAGCTCCAAGCGAACTTGGAACAATTCCGCTTTATGATATCTTAGGTACAATCGTTCGTGATTATGCTAATATCGATGCTAATATTTGCAAACAAGAAGTCAAAGCCAACCAAAACAAACAATTGATTTATTTTTCAATGGAGTTTTTGATGGGCAAACTTCTTTCTGCCTATTTATTCAACCTTCAAATTCTCGATGATGTCAAAGAGACCTTATCAGAACTTGGAATCGATTATGATGAACTTGCAAAAGAAGAACCAGATGCAGGACTTGGAAATGGTGGTTTAGGAAGACTTGCTGCTTGTTTCATGGATTCAACTGCTTCTTTATCTCTTCCAGTTCACGGAAATACTATCCGCTATGAATATGGATTCTTCCGTCAAAAGATCAGAAATGGCAAACAAGAAGAATATCCAGATACTTGGCTTACTAAGGGATATCCATGGGAAATCAGAAAACCAGGTGAAGCAATCACTATCAAGTTCTACGGAAATCCAGAGACTTATAAAGATGAAAATGGTGAAATTCATTGGAGAACTGCTAATGCATATTCTGTTTTAGCAATTCCATATGATGTCCCAATCATCGGTTATGGAAATCACATCACCAACACCCTTCGTTTATGGTATGCAGAACCAAGTTCTGACACACTTCCACCAGCTGTTGATTTCACTCATTATTTGACTTTCATCCGTGATATCACCCACGGTCTTTATCCAGATGATTCCACTGAAGAAGGAAAGCTTTTAAGACTCAGACAACAATATTTCTTAGTCTCAGCTGGTATGCAACAAGCATGTAAAAATGAATTGAGAGATTTCGGAACTCTTGATCATTTATATGACCATTATAATTTCCAATTGAATGACACCCATCCTATCATGTCAATTCCTGAATTGATGAGAATTTTGATGGATGAGAACAATTATGGTTGGGATGAAGCTTTTGAAATTGTCTCAAAGTGCTTTGCCTTTACAAATCACACTGTCATGCCAGAAGCTCTTGAAAAATGGCCATGCAGATATATCGCCAGTGTTGCACCACGTGTTTATATGATCATCGAAGAAATCAACCGCAGAATGCTTGTCAGAATGCGTGAACTCAAGAATCCAATGCATGAACACAACATTCAAAATTGTTTGATCATCAAAGATGGCAATGTCAATATGTGTCAACTTGCAATCCATGTCGCTTATAGTGTCAATGGTGTTGCTAATTTGCACTCTGAAATTTTAAAGGCCATGACTTTCAAAGACCTTTACAATTTATATCCAGAGAAATTCAACAATAAGACAAACGGTATTTCTCATAGACGTTTCTTATGCGTTGCTAATCCAAATCTCACCAATTACATCACATCCTTGATCGGTGATGATTTCATCAAAGAACCATCTAAGTTAGCTGATTTATTGAAATACGATACTGATGATAATACAGCTGTATTTGATAAATTGAATGATATCAAGTATGAAAACAAGAAAGCCCTTGTTAAATTAGTCAAGGAAAATGCTGGAATTGATTTACCACTTGATGCTATTTACGATGTTCAAATCAAGAGATTACACGCTTATAAGAGACAATTGCTCAATGTCTTCAGAATCATTCACCTCTATCAAAGAATGAAAGAAGATAAGAACTTCAGAATCTATCCACATGTCTATATTTTCGGTGCTAAAGCAGCTCCAAGTTATACCTATGCTAAGAAGATCATCGAACTCATTTTAGCTGTTTCTAAAGTCATCGAAGAAGATGAAGAAATCAAGAAATATATGAGAGTTGTTTTCATCGAAAACTACGATGTCTCTAAGGCTCAAGTTATCATCCCTGCTAGTGATGTCAGCGAACAAATCTCTTTAGCTGGTAAAGAAGCTAGCGGTACTTCCAATATGAAATTTATGATGAACGGCGCTTTGACACTCGGTACTTTAGATGGTGCTAATGTCGAAATTTCTCAACTAGTCGGAAAAGATAACATCGTCATCTTCGGTATGAAGAACGATGAAGTTCAAAGAATCAAGTTTGAAAATTCCTATAACCCATGGGATGTCTATTACGCAGATTCAAGAGTTAAAGCTGTCATGGATTCATTGATTGATGGTACTTTCTCTGAAGATACAGAACAATTCCGTATGATCTTTGATGAAATCATGTATAGAAATGATGAATTCATGGTTTTGAAGGATTTTGCTTCTTATCTTTCTGCTAGTAAGGAAGTTGAAAGATTATATCTCGATAGAACTAATTTTGGAAGAAAGTGCTTAGTCAATATCGCAAAATCCGGTTGGTTCTCTTCTGATAGAACAATCGACGAGTACAACAAAGATATCTGGCATTTGAAGAAGATTCATTAATTATGGAAATTGATTTAACTGATAAGATAAAAGAGATTAAAGAAGAAGTTCCTGTTTTTAATAAAACACAGGAATTTCTTTATCAGCTCGGAAAGAAATTGGAGTCTTGCTATCCAAGAAATGATTACAACATCAATTCTGTTGAACACGATTTTTTGATTCTTGTTTCACAAGTCTTCCCTTCCTTATCTATTTCAACTATTCCTTTTGAAGATGAGAAATCTTTGTATTGCTTGATGATCCAAAGATATTATGAATTCGTAAGGGAAGAAAAACTATCTTCATTGATGGAAGCTTTTGCTTGTTTTTTGACATTCAAAAAAGATATCTATCATATGTGAGTAGTAGTTAGAAGTATCAATGATTAGAGGGTGAAATATCCCTCTTTTTTTGATGTTAAAAAATCCACCTAGAAACTAGGTGGAAAATTTCAGTCTAATAATTCCTGCTCAAGTTTACAGTTGTTAGAAAGCATGTATTCGATGACATTTTTAAAAATCTCTGCTTTTGGATTATCGTAAAGCTTCTTTAATCTTTTGATATCGTTTGAAGTTAACTGTTTGAGATTTCCTTTGTTATTCTCTAATTCTTCAATTGACATTTTATAAGGAATGAATGGAATGTTTGTTTTTTCTTTCAAATTCAAAAAGATTAAAAATCCCCCAGCATCGATATCTGAAAAGTGATAATATTCAAGATTAGGATATTTTGAATAGATCTTTTTTAATAAATTTTGTTTGGTGTGATTGTGAAAACCTGCAAGATAGATGATACTGGCTTCCTTATCATTCAGCTTATAAAAAGAGGTCAAATTTTCTACAGTGATGATTCTTTTTGAATTGATATTTAAAATATCTAAGTTTTTTATCATCTCATCTGATAGCGAGAATTCAAAGCCTAGTTCATCAAGGTTTATAATGGTGTTATTCAGTTTGAAGGTGAGCCCGTTTTTGATAAGTGCATAGGTTGAATTTTTGACGATGTTATAAGAGGAGAGGATATCTTCATCTTCGAAGTGATCAAACCCATCGAAGTCTTTTATGATTTTGATGATTTTATTTTCAATCGATTCGAATAGTTTTGAATCACCTAAATATTTGACTGAGAAATCTCTTTTTTTAGTGTCTTCTTTGAGTTCAAAGATACCTTTAAAAGATTTCATGATGAGATTGAGTTCGTTTGCATCTTGAAAATATTTATGAGGATAATCGTATTTTGTCGAGATATATTCTTTTAAATAACTGATGAAATCATCGATAAAATTTTCAAAGTTGTATGAATTAATGACATCGTTAATTTTGAATAGTTCATCGCTTTTTTTATCTCGAGATAGATATTCGTAGATTTTATCGACATTATCAAGGTTTAGTGTCAACGATTTGAAAGTATCATTCTCGTAAATTAAATGGATGAAATTCATGTTTTCTAATCTTTTTAATATAGCATCATTATAATCGACATATTTATAAGAATCGATATAAGTGTAGGATTGTAATGATTTATTTTTGGGTGTAAGTTTGATACTTCTTTTTACTTTGGTTCCTTCTTTTGATAATTTCGATCTTTCATAAGCATCTAAAAGTTCGTTTAATAAATCTTTTTCAAAGTTATTCATTTTGTTTCAGCTTCTTGCGATTTTTTCATATTGAAGATGATCGGATAATTGTTCTTTTTGACAAGTCCAACAACTGAATCCATATATTTAGTTATCGAACTGATACGATTGGATGGAACGATGATGATAAGTTGAATATTGAGTCCTTTATAGAATTCCATCAAGGATTTGATTCTTCCTTCATCCATGTTGTTGAAGGCTTCATCAAAGACGACAACACATGTACTTTTTACTTTCTGGTCTTTGTTCATCAGTTCATCAAAACAAGAGGCGATGACGATGTAAAATGGTGTTTGAGTTTCTCCACCGCTTTTCTCTTTGCTGATCTTTGAAAAGTAGGATTCATCACCGTATTTATTGGTTATTTTGATATCGTAATTCATGTAATTACGATAATCTAAATATTTTCTCAAGGTGATTTCATCTTCACTGGATGTTTTTTCTCTAGTGATTTTATCGAAAAGATCTTTCATAAAGGAATTATCTTTTTCATCTAAGGTTTCAGTGAATAAGTCTTGAGATTCCATAAGTTTACCCGACATGATGATTCTATAATAGTTGTTGAATTCAGAATCTTTTGTTCCTTCATAATGGAATTTATAGATTTCTTCATCATTGCCAAAAGGATGAAGAGCGAGATTTTTATTTATTTTATCAAGAGTTTTTTGGGAACGTTCAATCTTTTCTTTTAATTTTGAGATGAAATCTTCTTTGAAAGAAGCTTCAGCTCTAATGTAGGCATCATGCGCTTCTTCTTCATATTTGACAACATCTCTATTTTTGATGTAGTAATATTCGTTGATGAAATCATCGATATTTTCAATTAAGGCTGTGAGAGATCCTTTGAATTTTGTAGAATAATCTCTCATAACTGTCAAAAGATAATTTTGATTGGTAGCGTTTGATCTTGATGCTCTCACATATTCTTGATTTATTTTTACAATATCGAGTTTATTGTTCGAGCAATATTGACGATATTTTTGTCTATATAAATCATCATCTTTGATTGCTTTTTTAGCTTCTTCAAAATCAAAGGAAAGAGTTGAAATGGTGTCATTCAAACTTTGGATTTCACCTTGCAATTTTCCAAATTCGATTCTGTTTTCATCATATTCTTTGTTTTTAATTGATAATTCTCTATTTGCTTTATTGAGATTTGCTTTGGCAAGATTTATTCTTTCAGAGATACCGAATAAGCCAGATGATTTTTCATCATGTTCGATTTCTTCTTTTAATGAGTTGATATTTTCATTAAGATTATCGATTTCAATCCAAAGATTTCGATAATTCAAGATATCTTTAACTTTGCTTTCAGACATCAAATAAAGCTTTTCTTTTATATTATTGATATCAATGCTTTCTTGTTCTATCTCAATGTTCAGTTCTTTCATTTCCTGTTGGAGAATTTCGATTCTCTTCTTGATAGAATCAGAACCGATATATGGTTTATTGTATATCTTTGGATCACAAGCTTTGAGAACAAAGTTCTTATAAATCATGACATCTTTAGTGATTGAAGATTTATATTTCTTCAAGTCAAGAATATCATTTACGCAAATTAAATTTCCTAATAAATAAGAAGCGTATTTATAGGCGTTAGGATTGGTGACTTTGATATTATCCATCATTGAATTAGGAATGTGTTCACTCTCTTTTATCTTTTCAACATTGACAATGCCTGCGATGTATACTTTATGATCGTTTTTATATTCTTGATAGGCTTTGGAAACTACATCATAGTATTTTGGTTCGATGATGATATTAAATCTTTGAGTATTCAAATATCCTTCAAGGGCATTTGTCCAAGATTTATCAAGAATCTCTATATATTCACAAAATGGTCTGACATTTGGATTTGTCTCTTTTGGATTGTAGTTTCTAATGGCATCTTTTGCAAGATTTAAAAGATTGTTGACATCATCCGGATAATTGTTAATTCCTTGTTTTAATCCTTTTAATTCTTCTTCTTTCTTTGATTTTTCTATTTTATGATTATTGAGAGATGTTGTGATTAGTGATTTTTCATCTCTTAAAGATTCATCTAAGGATTCAATTTCTGCTTTATATTTTTCTAAGTGAGAGCGTAAAAGCGGATAGTCTTTGTTATAAGTATCTGTAGTGAGTTTATATGAAAGATTTAAATTCTTGATAAGCTTTTGTTCTTTTGATATCAAAAGATTGAATTGGTTCAATTCTTCGTTAGTTCTTGTTAGGTTATTAATGTATTCTTGTAATTTATTTTTCTTTTCTAATAATGCTTTATAATCTTCATCATTTTCTAGTTGTTCTATTTCCCGACGAAGACTTAATATCTTTGAGTTCAAATCATTTTGTTTGGCGATGATATTTGTATAAGCATCATCTAATTTTTTGAGTTGATAGTTCTTGTTTTCAATTTCTCTTTTTGATTTTTCAATATCAAAATTTATTTTTAAAACATTCAAAAACTTAATTTCTTCAGCGTTTGCTTTATATTTTTCAGCTTTAGGAATGAAATCATCGAGGAATTGTATCTTCTCTTTTTCTCTTGTCAATAACTTTTCAATCTCTTGATAAGATCTGATTTCTTCTTTTAAACTGTCTAAATTGATATCATCTTCTTTCAATAAGAAGCCGTTGACAAAAGAAGAAACTTCAGATATTGGATGGAATGAGATTGCATTTTTTAAAAGGTCGAAGAATCTTTTATAATCAACAAGTTTGAAAATATCTCTTCCAAT
>CAVEQA010000014.1:0-1735 GCA_963617725.1 Paludibacteraceae bacterium | reverse complement strand
CTTTTACGTTCAATCAAAGTATCTGGTAATTCACTCAAATCATTTCTTCTAGCTTTGAAATCTGCTTTTAAAATTCTAAAAGAAATAGGAGAATTATTCTTGATGAAATCTTCATCATTGATCTCATATTTTTTGATGGTGAAGAATTTTGTCTTTGGTCTAGAATTGAAAGATTGAGTTTCTATTTCAACACCGAGAACAAAATGTTCGTTTATTGATTCTTCTATGAATTCAAGAATGATATAAGAGATGATATCATTATCATTTCTTAAAAATGGATTTCTCTCTGAACCTATTTTTCCTCTTGTATATGATTCGATTGTTCTTTGACTTTTATCATTGACATTGGCTGCCTTATTGAATTGGGTGTAATCACCTCCGGTCAATACAAAATAGATAGCATCCATCAAAGTTGATTTACCTGAGGCATTTTCACCAGTGATCAAAGTATTTCCGTTCAAGTTAATTGTATGATTAGAAAAAATATGCCAATTAATCAATTTAATTTTAATCAATTTCATCAGTTTCTTCCTCCTCATCTTTTACATTCTTATACGATTTAATTTTGCTATTGATAGCATCGATATTATCGATTTTGACGACATATAAAATTGTCGGATAAATCAAAATAACATTATCCTCATTGAGTTCGGTGAAATTGTAGTTTATAAGCTTATGTCTTTTTAAAGTTTTTAAAGCGTTAAAAAAATCAGTCTTTGTCAATATAGAAGGGAAAATTCCTGTCTTATTTATCTCTTGAGTTAGTTCACTTACAGTAGTTGAAATATCAGAACTAGAAGAAATATTTAAACTGCCTTTGTGATATAAAAGACGAAGGACAAGAAGGATGACTGTTTCTAATTTTTTTAATTTGAGTCTATAACGATCAGCAGTTGTCTTCAAAAAGAAAATCTTATAAGTGTCGATATGAGTTAAATCATAATCGAGCATTGTAAAATAATTATCGATGACATGTTTCAAACTCAATATTTCATAGTAATCATTTTTATCTCTTTGATCACTTTGAGAATAATAGATGAAATTTTCGTTCAATAACTTGTTGCACAATCTTGAAAAAGTATCTTTCTTAGTATCGCTCAATGCTGTGTATTCTTTATAGAATTCTTCACAGGCAAGATTTTTGGATGCGTTTGACATTATTTCACCTTCCTTTTGATGATAAAATCATTCAATTCATAACCTAATTTAGAAAATGTCTTATCAGTAATTTTTGTTTCATAAACTACATTATTGTTTTCGGCGTAGATGAATATTAATAATAATTTTAATAGTTCATTGAAATCATTTATTTTGAATTCACTTGCATAAGATGAGAATTTATCTTTTAAATTATCAAGCACAAATTCATTGATTTTTGAGACAGAATAATCATTTTCTTTAAACATCAATTCAAAATATGAATCTATCTCTTCTTGATTGAATTCGACATTTTGAATTATCTGTGATGTTTTTATCTTCGGTCTTTTTGACATTGGTGTATACAAGGAATATTCATCTAAATTGCCACCGATGAATAAATCAAAATTGCTTTCATTGAAAAATTCTTCATCGACATCCTTAAGTCCTTTTAAAGCTTCTACAATTCTTCCTTCTACATCTGTTTCTTCATTCAATAAGAAATTTAATCTTGAATTTGCTGTTGAGATATAATTTGTGTTCTTTCTATCCAACATCGAAATATAATCTTCTATTTCTTCAAATTGATCTCTTATGT
>CAVEQA010000013.1:0-24358 GCA_963617725.1 Paludibacteraceae bacterium | reverse complement strand
CTTTTTAAAGCGGCTTAGGATGTCAGTTATCGATTTTATTTTTGAACATTATGACAAATTCAACAACTTCTAATATCAAAGAAATAGCAAGAAATATAAGTGCTGCATAAGGAATATATGATGGAAATCCGATGAGAAGGATAGAACCAAGTATTCCTAAGGCAGTTGCAAATAATGAGAAGAATTTTAATTTTGTGAACATACCAATCGATGCAAGAACGATTATTTCTAAAGAAACAATTAAAATAGTCAACCAAAATTCAGAAT
Organism: Paludibacteraceae bacterium; assembly: GCA_963617725.1. Classification (GTDB taxonomy): domain Bacteria; phylum Bacillota_I; class Bacilli_A; order RFN20; family CAG-288; genus Enterosoma. The sequence goes on along the minus strand of CAVEQA010000013.1, from coordinate 24,091 downwards.
ATCCTCTGATAAAACAAGAGATAAATTCACCAAGACAAGCAAGAATTATTGAGACATAAATTGAAATATTTAATTTATTTTTCATGCTGTCACCTTGAAGAATTTTAAAAGAGAATCATATAATCCGACTCTCCAGCTTCTATTTGAATGATATCCCATATTTATTTTCACATATTCAGTGTTTTTTTCAGTGAAGATATGACTATCATCTTTTAGTAATTCATCAACCATTTTCTTATGTGAGTTATAGGCAAAATCAAATATTCCATCAGAGTTGAACATATAGTTAAGCTTTAAATCTTTGTATTTATCACTCTTTAAAGAAGTGATGATATCCTTGCTATCGATTGAAGAAGAAAAACATCCAAAGTAGGAGAAGTAATCATAATTGTTTACCATGCCTGCTTTTAAAGTTAGTCTACATCCATTTGATAAACCAGCTATTGCTCGATGGTCTCTTGATGCTTTTAAATCTTCTTCACTTGAACTATTTGCATAAGTTGAAAATTCTTTTTCAATGTTTGGAATGATATCGTATCTCAATTCATCTTTGAAGTTTTCATTTGAATTCGATTTGACAGGAGAGTAGTCCTTGATATTTTTAGCAGTGTCATCTCCGTATAACTTATAGCTGTAAAATGTCGGTGCAACAACGATAAGGGGATCGATGATTTTATAATAAATCATATTGTCGAGCATCACTCTTGCTTTGATAGTCTCAAACCAAGTATTGATGTGATTGACATCTTGTTTATCAGTACCATGGATGAGATATAGAATGTTGTATTGTTTAGTATTGTCATAGTTGTACGGCAAATAGATATTACAAGTTTTTTCTTCGGTTTTTCCAGAATTTAAATAGTAATCTTTTGTTATGTATTTAAAAGAAGAAACTGTACCTTTTTCATCAGTTCTTTCAACTAAAAACTTATCATCTACTTCCCAAGTTTGATTTGAAGTTGGATTAGAAGAACAAGATGTGATGAATAGAGATATCAGACATGTTGTGATGATTTTTGTTTTACTATTCATTTAAATCTCCTTAAATACAAGAAGGGGCTGTTATAAAACAGACCCTTCAAATCATTTAGTCATTAGAAACGATCTTATTTGATTTAGAAATTCCGATTGAAAAACCGACAGCAGAAGTGATGATTGCAAGAATATCGAAAATCCAGAAAAGGAAGAAAGCAACATCAAAACTATTTCCATCGACACCGAAAGCGACGTTAGAGATGAATAACATTTCAGTGTTCAATAAAACGGCTAAGACACAACTGTATAAGATGACTGGAACTATTCCTAAAATTCCAAAATCTAAGACTAAGCAAATCACATTAGAAACTAAACCGACAATCAATAAGATGACAGCTAAATTTGATACTGGAGATAAGTAGTTACCACCTCTTACAGTATAGATGATGAGTGTTAAAAGTCCGAAAAGAAAACTAGCTATTAAAAGATAAAATCCTATCTTTTTATTTGATAAAAATCTTTTTATCATAATCAGTTTTCCTCCTTTTTATTGACAACGAAATTGTAAACTATCAATCCAAGTGAAGCGACTGCTAAAGTAGAGCTTACACTGACAAGAGCGATGAGAGCTTTGTCATACCATGTTTGCACTTGAACGATCTTACTTGAAGATGTGAGTCCATTCATAGCAGCGCTATTTGCAAAGGTGTAGAGTTGTCTATGAAGAGCTTCTCTCATATTGGACATGAGTTTGTAATCTTTGGTGATATCAAGTCCTTGTAAGTATTTTGCAAAACCAGTACCAGAAGTGCAGAACATATGAGTTCCTGCTTCATAAGCTAATTGTGGTTCCATCAAAGAACCTTGTTTTTGACCGAAGTCAGTTGTGACACTTCCTTTGAATCCCCATTCAGTTTCCATGACATTCTTCCACAAATTGGAACTATGTCCTGTCCAAACAAGACCGAGACGATTGAAAGCTCCCATAACTGCTGAGCATGATTTATCATCATCAGAAGTTGTTTCAAATGAATATTGGAAAGCTCTGAGATAGATTTCACGGATGGATTGTTCATTTGCAAAGGTACAAACACCGATACGATTAGTCTCTTGATCATTTAAGAAGAAATGTTTGAGATATGGAATAGTACCTTTACTCATAGCACCTTTGACTTCTTCTTCGCATAATTTGCCAGAAAGGTATCCGTCTTCAGAGAAATATTCGAAGTTTCTACCGCCACAAGCAGTTCTATGAGTGTTAGCAGCAGGTCCATACCAACCAACACCGCCACCCCAGAGACCTTCTTCACCAAATGATAAGCCGAGTTTATTTGAAAGAGTTACATTCCAAGTTCCGGCAACGATAGTTTCAGTTGGGTAGGAAACCATGAGTTCTTCTGTCTTTTCGACTTTATCAGCATCATACTGATTCTTGTAATCAGTGATGTAATATGATTTTGTCCAAGCAGCTGGACCATCAACAGCAGTCGTTGCATTTAAACCGACAGATTCAATCTTATTTCTTCCTTGAGCTGTAGAAGAATAATAGTCATCAAGAGTTAACTGATCTAATAATTTATCCCAGTTTTCATCATCATAACTAGCACCGATCATCATTGCGAGAGTGTATTTCTTTTCAGCACCTGTCTTGATAGATGAAGTATCAGAACTACCCTTTACATAAGCGGTTGGTGAGGTAGTACCATCAGTCTTGCTAGAATAATAAGAATCACTTTCTTTGATCATCTGTTCAGTTGCTTTGATAGCTAATGATTCCGGATAGGTCTTATCCCAATCACTTCTGGAAAGATAGGTCACTTCTTGATCAGTTCCTTTGGTGTAGTAATTCAAATCTGTAGAATCGAATTGATTGGTGATAGTTGATTTTGTTCCACTCAATTTGTATTCATCTTTATCAAAGGCAGTCTTAGTGACTTTCTTAACTTTGCTAGCATCTCCTTTAGAATCCATTCTATCTTTTTGAGAGCTATTGACTTTGACAGACAAGATATTATTCAAGGCTTCATGAGCGCCATTACCGATTGCAAAGTAATAATCACCTTGATCTAAGACATAGGTCTTATAGGTTTCATAATCATAACTTGCGATATCATTTAAAGAGATATCAATGGTGACTGTTTCTGATTTTCCAGGAGCTAATTCACTTGTCTTTTTAAATCCGCAAAGTTGAACTGCACTCTTTTCAATTCCGCCTTTTGTATATGGTGTTTGAACATAGATTTGAACGACATCTTTACCAGAATAGGTAGCAGAATTATTGGTGACTAAAACATTAGCAGTTGCTTTTTTGTTTGTCCAATCGATAGTGAAGTCTTTTAATGTTTGGCTGAAGGTTGCATAAGATAATCCATATCCGAATGGGAATTGAACTTCTGCTTGATAGTTCCAACCATCACTTGATGCTGTAGCTCCTTTTGAAGAACTTGCATTTCCATTTCCTAAGACATAATCTTCATATCTTGTTTCATAATAACGATATCCGACATAGATACCTTCTTGATATACAAGATATTTTCTTGAATCTTGGTTAGTGATATCAGCGCTGTTGGTGAATTCAAAATCACCGAAGTTTTTCATTGAAGGTGCACTTTCAATATCAGTAGCATAGGTATCGGCTAAATGACCACTTGGAGTACTATTACCGACGATGATATCGGTGACGGCATCAAGACCGACTTCACCAGGACCACCGATGTATAAACAAGCATCTATGTTGTAATCTTTTAAGAATCCGAGTTCTGGAGTATTGAAGGTGTTGACTAAAACAATTCTCTTTTTGAATGGACCATTTTTCATGGCTTCAAGAACCGACTTCTCATCGTCATTTAAAGAGAGATAGTCAGCTGTTAAATCAGAACCTTCGCCACCGATTCTAGTGAGAATGAAAATGGCTGCATCTGAATAATCGTCAAATGAATTTTTAACATCGGTTGTGAATTCACTAGCATTGATTTCATTGATATTATTTACAGTTCTGAAATTTAACGTTTTTCCAGTCCAACCAGAAGTTTCAATAAATCCGACTTTGTTATCATATTTTTCCTTATAGAAATTATAGACTGTCATATTCATATCGAGTTTGTTTTGACAAGCTTTGATAAGGTCAGTCTTTCTTTCTTCACTTGAGGTGACACCACCGCTTCCAGTACCGCCAAGTGCTAAATCTACTTGATTGTAACTGAAGAATGTAACTTTTGATTTTGAATTCAATGGCAATGCATTATTGTCATTCTTCATCAAAACTGTTCCTTCAGTTTGGATTTCTTTAGCAACGCTTCTTGCGTTGTTCATGACATCTTTGTAGTTTGAATAATCACTTTTGAAATGAATTGGATCTTCGTTGTTACTTGCATCATCAACAATTTTTGTACTGCTGATTCCTAAGAATTTGTTGATGTATCCGCTCCATTCTTTTGTTACAGCAATTCCACCGACTGAGACAGAAAGCACGATGCTTGAAATCGATAGGATAGAACGCCATAAACTATTTTTGCCGATTTTTCTCATAAGTTTCTCCTTGTGTAGAAAGTTTACGCGAGTCGCTTTCTTACTGACTTTAGTATAAATGTTTAATTTTTTTAAAAAAGCTTTTGGCAAAAAAGAGATTGATTTTGGCAAGAAGTGTTAAAGCGGTTACATTTATTCTTTTGGCATTGGGAAGATGATATCGACGGAATAGATGTCGTTTTGAAGTGAAAATTTGAACGTTCCATCGTATTTTTTGACGATATAGCTGACACTTTTCAATCCGAAGCCATGATATCTATCATCACCTTTTGTTGAAACAGGTAATCCGTTTTTAAAATCTATTTTAGTATTGCAGTAGTTCTCTAAGTGAATTGAGACAATATGTCCGCTTTGTGAGATTTTTAAAAGAATGAATCTCTTTGATATTTCTTCTACTTTTTCTTCATATTCGATAGCATTGGAAAGTAAGTTTCCAAATAATGATGTGATGTCACCGACCTTGATGAATTTGATGAGATCTTCTTTGACCATGATGTAAAACGGAATATTTTTATTCTTGCATATATATGATTTCTCATTTAAGACCAAATCAAGGGCTTTATTTCCTGTCTTTGGACTTGCTTCATATTCTTCAACTGTTTTTTGTAATTCTTTCAGTTCATCATCATCGATGCTTTTATTCTCTCTAAAATCATTGATGAAATGTTTTAAATCATGAGCCTTCATATTGAGAATATCAATGTTATCTTTGACGACTTGATAATATTTATCTGATTGATTGATAAATTTTTCTAAATAGACATTCTCATCTAATTTGTTTTTATATCCTAAGATTCCGAATTCTAAAATGAGAGCGATGATATCTGAAAAGACAAGCGGCAAACGAGTTACCCATAATGTGTCGATTTCATACACTTGAAGAAGGAATTGAACAAGATAACAAAAGAGAGCTGATGCTATTGCAATTGGGAAAACACCGCTTGAAGATATTGAAACTCCTTTTGAAATATCAGTATTTTTGATGATGATGAAATATGAAGTTGTATAAACAATTGCCATCACACCAACTGAGAGAAAGAACCAACCGATAGAATTGAAGTATTGACTCAAAGGAAGATATATCAAATTTTCAACGTTGTGAGAGAGATTTTGAATGAGCTGAGCTCCAACACACCAAAATAATAAGTCTTTGATTCTGTTATCAAAACAGAAATAAAAACAAAAGAAGGAAATTAAAAAGATAGTGATCGATGATAGACCGATGATGAATTTAGCTAGAACATTAGTCAGTACAATTGATAGAACTATATAAAATATAAAAGCAAAAGAAGCTCTTATAATAAAATGATTTCTTCTTTTATAGCAACTGATAAATAATAATTCAGCAATCAAGATTTGTAAGATATATCCGTGATATGAATGAATTGAAAATAATTCTTGTAGAGTCATAATTTATCTCCAAAGTAATTCATCAATTCAGACAAGAAAGAAGTTTTATAAGCACGGCTTAAAGGAAGATTTTCACCTTTGACACAAACATCATTGTTTGAATAATTATCGACATGGATTAAATTGACAATCAAAGAACGATTGATTTCAGAAAAATGATTGGCTTTTAAATCTTTTTTGATTGAATCTAAAGAAAGTCTCATTCGATAAGTATCTTCTAAACAATGAAAATAAACATAATGCTTGATGCTTTCTACATATAGAATCTCTGAATATTTGACTTTATGAATTTCATTAGAACTATTGATGATGAAATATTTATCTTCATTTATTTTTATATGAGAGAGAAATTTATTAAGTTTTATCGAAAATAATTCGTATTCCATCGGTTTGATCAAAAAATCATAGGCGTTGACTTCATAACCTTCTAAAGCGTACTGAGCCATTTCGGTCAAGAATACTAAGCAGACATCCTTATCGATTTTTCTCAGTTTTTTGCTAGCTTCAATACCATTCATCTTTGGCATAGCAACATCCATAAAGATGAGGTTGTATTCACCTTTATAATCCTCGATAAAATCTGATCCATCAGTAAAAAATGAAATATCAAATTGAATATCATTATCTTTTTGATATTTTTCTAAATATGATTTGATGAGTGATGACCATTTAATTTGATCTTCAATTACGGCAATTTTTATCATAATTCGATTATACAAATAAAAAATGATAAAAATCAAATAAAAAATGGAAACTCAAACGAATTTCCATCTTTAAAAATAATGTTCAAGAAGTATTTTAAGACCGATAGCGATGAAGACAAGACCAGCGATAAGTCCAGCCCAGTTTATCAAATATTTACCAACTTTTTTACCAGTTAAGGTAGTGATGCTAGATAAGACAAATGTCACAATACCGATTGTCATAAATATCAATTGAGAATTTAAAATATCAAATTCTAAAGGAGAATAGACAAATCCGATACAAAGAGCATCGATAGAGGTTGCAACACCTTGAATGAGCATATTTGGAAGATTTAATGATTTAGGTTGTTCTTCTTTATCATCATCTTTTTTATCTTCGCTTTGTTTCTTTTCTTCGATTTTTTCTTTTACCCATTCAAAGATATTTTTGATACCAAGAAGGGCGAGTAAGACAAAAGCAATCCATGGAACATAAGTTTGCATCTTGGTAGTCACATTTTCACTGAGACCATAGTTGACTACAAAATAGAAGATGAAATAACCGATTGTTGGCATCAAATATTGGAACAAACCAAAAAAGAAGGTAAGAAGAAATATCTTACTTTTTTTCAAATTCGGTTCTTTAATTCCATCAGTAGCACCGACTGTCATACAATCGACACTCATACTGATAGATACTAATATTGTATTTACCCAATCAATCATAATTTTTGCTCAAATAGTTTAATCTATTTGACTTTATATGTCTAGTTGATATTTTTATTTGAATATAGTTTATAATAATAACGGATCGGAGATTTGTCAATGGAACATAATCTACTTGTAATTGATGTTGGCACTCAATCACTCAGAGCTAGTATTGTCTCAAGTGAGGGTGAAATGTGTGCCTTTAAACAGTTAAAATATGAGACTGCCTATCTTTCACCAAAAGAAGGATTTGCAGAACAAAGTGCTGATTTTTATGTAGATCAAATTTGTCTTGCTACAAAACAATTAAAAGAACAATCACCAAGTTTGATGGAATCTATTGAAGGAATGGTAGTTGTTGATTTTAGAGATAGTTCTGTAATTCTAGATGAAAATAATAAGCCTATAAGAAATTCGATTTTATGGTTGGATCAAAGAGTCACTTTATTAAATGGTAAAAATTTCAAATTATGGGAAAAGATTGTTTTTGGAATTATCGGTATGAGTGATACTGTTAAATATAACAGTGAAAGAACATCTAGCTTTTGGATTAAGGAAAATGAACCTGAGAATTGGAAAATGATGAAAACTTATGCACCACTCGGTTCATATTTCAATTATAAAATAACAGATAAACTGACGATATCATCGGCTGATTGCATTGGTCATTATCCGATTGATTTTAAAAATGGTAAATGGTTACCACTTGCTAATCCTAAATGGGATGTCTTCAAAATTCCTAAAAATGCACTTCCTAAATTGACAAAAGTAGGTGATGAAATCGGAAGAGTTTCAGAAGAGTTTTCTAAAAAATCAGGAATCCCAAGTGGAACTAGACTTTTTGCTTCGGCAAGCGATAAAGCATGTGAAACCTTTGGAAATGGATGCATTCATGAAGACCAAGCCTCCATCTCTTTAGGAACTGCATGTACTATTGATGTTGTCAGTCATAAATATTCAGAACCTGAAAAATTCTTACCTTCATATCAAGCACCATATCCAGGTAGTTATGATTTAGAAGTTCAGATATACCGTGGACTATGGATGGTAAGATGGTTTATCGATGAATTTGGATATAAAGATAAAATTGAAGCTGAAAAGATGAATATGTCTGTTGAAGATTATTTGGAGATGAAAATATCTACGATAAAACCAGGATGTGATGGACTTGTTCTTCAACCTTATTGGGGTCCAGGATTAAAACGACCAAATGCGAAAGGAAGCATCATCGGATTCTCGGCAGCCCATACTAAATATCATATATACCGTGCTATTTTAGAAGGCATTGCTTTCTCATTGAGAGAGGGTTTAGATGAAATTATGAAAAAGACAAAAACAAAACCTAAATACTTAGTTATAAGTGGTGGTGGTTCAAAGAATTTAACTCTTATTCAAATAATTGCAGATATTTTTGGTATCGATGCCATTCAAGCGCCGAGTTCAGAATCTTCAACAATCGGTGGTGCGATGTCGGGTTTCCTTTCTTTAGGTGTCTTTAAAAATCCTGAAGAAGCGATTTCTAAAATGGTCAAGCAAGGAAATGTTACAAAATATCGTCCTCAGGTGCACAAACAATATGATGAATTATATAAGAATGTGTATTTAAAAATGTATCCGAAGTTAAAAGATGTTTATTCTAATATAAAATATTTTTGTTTAAAAAATTAGTAAAAAAATAGATTGCATAAATTTCTTTCAAATATTATTGAAATGAATATATAGCAATCTTTTTTTATAAAAAAGAGGGTTAACTTCATTATAACCCTCTAAATTTTATGCTTCTGGATTGATTTTTTCAGCTAATACTTTGTTCAAATCGAAATTCTTATTATTTGGATGGGTTTCGATACTTTTTGTTGTCTTGATGATCTTATTAGTTTCATCAAGATCGTGTTTTAAATCTACAAATGTATCTTTGATAACCAATAAGTCACATGCTTTGTCATAATCGGAAAGAGTTTCGTCTTGTCCTTTTAATATTTCAAAATAATCATTTAAATTATCTTTTGCTTCTTCAATGAATCCTAAGTGAAGAGCGCAGCTTGATGCCATTATATAAACGAAATCATCAAGACTTCCTTCACGAAGTTTTTTCATATTCATATTGAAGGTTTCAATGAAATTATTAGGAAGCATATGTCCTGTATTTTCTTCTTGAGAATAAAAATCAGCCATAGTTACAAATACTGAACAAGATTGAATGAATGATAAATAAGATTCTTTCATCTTTGCTTTTGCTTCTTCAGGAGTTTCGATTACTGGTAATTTTTGATTCATATTTTATTTTCCTTTATATTTTCCTACTTGTGAAATGATAGCTAGAAGTTGCATTTTATCCTCTACTTCTTCATCGCTGTCTTCATCATTTGTTGATAATTCTATCAATAGTTCTTTGATACATTGTTTCATTGTCATCTCTTCAGGTGATGAGAATAGCCCTTCTTCTCCAACAAGAATATCAAAGTCATTTTCATCTTCTTCACTTATGCAATATGGACTTACACCATATGTTTCAATTCCAGAGATCATCTCTTCTAAATAGCATTTGACTCTACAAATTGATACTAATCTTTGAAGAAATAATAATGAATTATTATCAAATGTTTCTTTGTCGAAAGAACTATCAAAGAATGGATTTCTAATATTTCTATTTTCATCACGGTAGTTGAAAATCTCAACGATATCATTTGCGAGTTCAATAGAGAATAGCTCACTAGCTAACAATGTTTCTTCAAGTGTTGCTTTGTCAGTCATAGAATCTAAAAGTGGATAAAGAATTGCTTGCATATTTGTGATTTTATTCACTTTTTGTTCGGTCAAATGTTCTTCGATATCCAATTCATCTTCGAATTGTAATACGGTCTTCATCGATAAAAGCAAAGCTAAACAAGAAATGACTTTTTGTTCTTGCTTTAACAGCTTTTCGTTCATCAAATCGTATAAATCTTGGTATTTATTATTTGTTTTCATATCTTATTTATTATAGACTTAATATATACATTTTTTTAAGGAAAAATTAAAAATGTTAGAGTTTTTGTTAAAACACTTTGTAAAAGACTACAAACATATCGAAAAAAAAGAAGTCAGAGAGAGATACGGTCTGTTCTCTTCTTTTTTTGGATTGGCTTCAAACTTCCTTCTTTTTCTATTGAAAATAGTCATTGGAATTATTCTTTCGATGCCTTCAATCTTAGCTGATGCTATCAACAATTTTAGCGATTTTGGAAATAACTTTTTATCTATTTTCGGATTTAAAATATCAGCTAAGAAAGCTGATAAAGAACATCCGTTTGGACATCAAAGAGTTGAATACATAATTTCAATTGTCATCGCCTGTGTTATCATCGGTCTTGGCATGGTGATGGCCTATCAAGGAATAACTAATTTAATACAATTTTTTAAATCAGTTTCAACAAATGGAACACCGCTTGTCGATAATACGTTCATTGATAAAAACGGGAATAAGAATGTAGTTCTATTTGTCGTTACAATTTGTTTATTGTCTTTTTCAATTTGTGTTAAATTATCTCAATCATTCTTATATCATTCTTTAGGTAAAAGAATAAATTCGATTCAATTAGAAGCTCTTAGTAAAGATTCAAGAAATGATGTCATATCAACATTTCTAGTCATTATCGGTATTTTAATCACTTGGTTTACTAGTTATAATGTCGATTGTTTCTTTACAGTTTCAGTTAGCATACTTGTTATTACTTCTGGAATTGGAATTATTAAAGAAGCTGCTAATATTCTTATCGGTGAAAAACCTAAACAAGAGATGATCGATTCTCTTGCTCAGTTTATTTCCTCAAAAAAAGATATATATGGTGTTCACGATTTGATCATGCATTCATATGGTCAAATGATATATGCTTCGATTCATGTTGAAGTTGATGGAAGCAAAAGTGTATTAGAAGCTCACGAACAAATAGATATCATCGAAAGAGAGGTCTTAGGTAAGTTTAATGTTATTTTGACAATTCATATGGATCCGATATTATTGAACAATGCAGATACTGATAAATATAAGGAAGCTATCAATTCGGCATTGAATGGAATGGGTTATAATATTAAGATGCATGATTTTAGAATTATTCCTGCAAAGAACTTTGATAATCTTGTTTTCGATTTAGTCATTCCAAAAGAATTGAATGATGATAACGGTCATTTGATGATAAGACAAAACATTCAAAATAAGACTAAAGGACTCTTGGGTAAAGATACTTATTTGATAATCAACTTCGATGATTTTGATAGTGATTTTTTATCTCAATCAGTTGAGAATTTAGAAAAATGATTATCTTTGTCATTTAGGAATTCAAAAAAACTGCAATTTAGTCGAGTTTTTTATATAATATATATGTTTATCACTTACAAATATAAAAGGTGGATTTAATATGGAAGAAAAAAATAAAAATGAACAAGTAGTAGATAATGCTACTTACGAAAAACAATTGAACGATCAAGAACAAGTTCGTCGTGGAAAACTTGATATCTACAGAGAAATGGGAATTGATCCATACGGACAAAAATATGAAGTAGATTCTACTTCTGCTTCTTTGAAAGAAAAATATCAAAGTTTAGAAAACGAACAGATCGATGAGGAAGCAAAAGTTAACATCGCTGGACGTATTGTTTTACTTCGTAAGATGGGAAAGGCTTCTTTCTTCACACTTCAAGATAAGACTGGAAAAATCCAATGCTACATCCGTCAAGATGTCGTTGGTGAAGATAACTATAAACTCTTCAAAGTTGCTGATTTAGGCGATATTTGTGGTATTTATGGTGTTATGATGAAGACAAAGACTGGTGAAGTTACTATTCGTGTTGAAAAATACACTCATTTAGTAAAAGCATTACGTCCGCTTCCAGATAAATTCCATGGACTTACAGATCCTGAAGATAGAAGACGTCATCGTTATGTCGATTTGATTGTCAATGAAGATTCTAAGAAGATTGCCTTTATGAGACCAAAGATTATCAGAGGAATCAGAAACTTTATGGATGATTTAGGTTATGTTGAAGTTGAAACTCCAATTTTAAGCCCTATCTTAGGTGGTGCAAATGCAAGACCATTCATCACTCATTTCAACGCCCTTGATCAAGATTTCTATCTTCGTATCGCAACAGAGCTTTCTTTAAAGAGACTTCTTGTCGGTGGTATGGAAAGAGTTTACGAAATCGGACGTCAATTCAGAAATGAAGGTATTGATACAACTCATAATCCTGAATTCACAACTATGGAAGCATATCAAGCCTTTGGAAATCTTGATGATATGATGAAGATGACTGAAGATCTCTTCCATTATCTTGCTAAGGAAGTCGTTGGTAAAGAACAATTCCATTGGTTAGGATATGATATCGATCTTTCTAAGCCATTTAAGAAAGTCAACATGGCAGATGCTGTCAAAGAAAAGACTGGTGTTGATTTCTATCAAATTCAAACATTAGATGAAGCTAAAGAAGTAGCTAAGAAGTTTGATGTTGAAGTTGAACCTCATTTCCTTTGGGGACATGTTTTAGAAGCTTTCTTTGAAAAATTCTGCGAAGCTGATTTAATTCAACCAACGTTTGTATGTCAACATCCAGTTGATATATCTCCACTTGCTAAGAAAGATCCTAATGATCCTCGTTTCACCCAAAGATTTGAAATGTATATTTCTACTCATGAAATGTGTAACGCCTTCACTGAACTCAATGATCCAATCGATCAAAGAGCTCGTTTTGAAGAACAAGTTGAAGAGAAGAAAAAAGGTAATGCCGAAGCTTGTGAAGTCGATGATGATTTCTGCGAAGCTTTGGAATATGGTATGCCGCCAGCTGGTGGTATCGGATATGGTATCGATCGTCTTTGCATGTTCTTATGCGAAACCGATTCTATTCGTGATGTCTTGATTTTCCCAACATTAAAGAGAAAGGCTTAGCTTTATGGTAAGTCGTAAAAAAGAATACAAAAATATTTTGGATTATATTTACGACTATGGAATCTCCAGTTTTGTGGAGGTTCCATTTTTTGACCTCGATGCTGCAATTTTTGCTCAACTATCATATCTTGAACTCGAGAAAACAACACCTGTAAATGATAATTTCAAAATAGGAACGATTCAAAAAATATTCTGTGAATATTTCTCGTCAGTCAGAGTTGATAATGCCGATAATTCTTTAAAAGGAGATGACTTACTTGCATTGACTATTATGTCCTCACCTCGATATAAGAATGTCAAAATAACTAAGATATGTTCAGAATTTTCTATCGAAGAAAAGACTCAGTTTTATGCGATGGAATTCTTACTTCCAACAGGAGATAGAGTCATCAGTTTTCGTGGGACTGACTTATCGATAACTGGTTGGGAAGAAAATGCGGACTTAGTCTGTTTCACTGCTAATCGCGGACAAAAATTAGCTGAACAATTCTTAGAGAAAAGTGCTAGTAAAAATAAGAAATCAAATCTCTATGTTGTCGGACATTCTAAAGGCGGAAATTTAGCTGTCTTTTCTTCTTCTTTAGTCAAAGAAGAATATCAAAAAAGAATTGTCAATGTCTACAACTTTGATGGACCAGGACTCATGGATGAAATGTATGATTTTATCGGTCATAAAAGAATTCAAAACAAAATCATTTTCATCGTACCTGAAGATGAAATCGTCGGAATGTTATTGAAACATGAGGAGATAACTTATATAGTTGAAACTGCAACTAAAAATGATTTTGTAGCTTCTCATTACATCATGAATTGGAAAGTTGAAAACGATCATTTCATCAAAAAAGATAGGATGAGTTTGTTATCGGAAAATCTCAATGATTCGACTGATAAATTATTTAACGATTATTTGAGCGATATCAATTTGAGAGTTGAATTTTTCTCATTCTTCTTCCAGACTATAAAGAAGCTTGGAATCAAAGATCCTCAGGTCATCTTCAATTCTCCTGTCAATTTTTTCTTTTCATTTTCAAATGAGGTTAGAAAGTCCCCGCATAAGAAGTTATATACTGGATTTTTAAAAGCTTTTATAGCTTATTTTTCTTCTTCATTGATGAAAGGAAATAAGTCAAAGAAAAAAGAGATAGTCAAAAAGAAAAAATGATATGAATAAATCTATTTCAAAACAAAAAAATTAATTTCTTTGTGATTGTTTTCTTGTAAAAACTAGAATAAATCTATATACTATTTGGGTTAAGGATTAAATTTATAAAAATATGAATATAATTACATTGGCATCAAGCAGTACATCTGCTGCTGAAATCGTACTTTTAGTGCTATCCTTCATCATGATTATCATTGTTTTATTACAATCAGGTAAGTCTGAAGGTGCATCTGCAGCTGTTATGGGTGGAACCAAAATGAATATTTTCACTCGTACCAAGGAAAGAGGCGCTGATAAAATCATGACTATTATCACCGCAGTCTTCACCATTGCATTTTTCGTTACAGCAATCTTAGCAGACTATTTACATTAATTTATGAGGACTAGGGGGTAGATATTATCTTCCCCCTTTAATTTTTAAACATGACAGAAACTGAAATCATTAAACAACTTAAGGGTTCCTTTATCGATAAAAAGGCCCTTGCACACAAACTTGGTCTTTTCACCGCTCAAGAAAAATTAGAACTCGATGAAACACTCGAACATCTTTTATATCAAGGTATTGTCGGAATTCATGGAAATTCTTATTATCTCATCGCTGAACAAGGAATCAAACTTGTCAAAGTTACTTTGAAAAAGCGTAACTTTGTAGTTATGGTTACAATTCCAGGTGGCGAAGAAATCAAAATCTCTGGAGAAGAAGCTGACGGTCTTTTAGTCGGTGACTTTTTATATGTTAAAAAAGTTCAAAACATATATCACGGCATCGATTATTTAAAACCAGTTGATACTTTCAAAGGTAAATATACATTAAACGCACTTGGAAGAACAACACTTGCTATTGATTATTTGAATGAGTGTGGGAAAGAAGTTCTCATCACTAAATCGGAAGAGGGATTAGCACCTCATCAAGGTGATTTAGTTGAGTGCAAGATTTTAAGTTATTCCGGTCATGTTTTCACTGTCAAATTGACTAAGATTTTAGTTGAAGCTAAAAATGTCGGCTCTGATATTGAGATGATCATCAAAGAAAAAGATGCTCCGATTGAATTCTTAGATAGAACTCTTGAAGAAGCAAAGATGATTCCTCAAGAATTATCAGCAATTGACTACAATAATAGAAGTGATTTCAGAAAAGAATGCGTTGTGACCATTGATGGAAATGATTCTAAAGATTTCGATGATGCTGTATCAATCAAGCGTTCATTGAACGGATATGAAGTTATGGTTCATATCGCTGATGTCACTCACTATGTCAGAGATAACACTAGTTTAGATAATGAAGCAAAAGAACGTGGTACATCTATTTATGTTGCAGATAGGGTAGTTCCAATGCTTCCATTTGAATTAAGCAATGGAATTTGTTCTTTGAATCCTAATGTTGATAGATTGACTTTGACTGTCATCATGCAATTGGATTCGATGGGAAATGTTTTCTCTTCTGAAGTAGTTCGTTCTGTGATTCATTCTCACGGAAGACTTACATATGAGAAAGTTAATGAATTCTTCGCAACTAATAATAGCGAATATTCTGATGAGATAAAAGAAACTCTCACCCTTCTTCATGAATGTTCTAAGAAGATCAGAAGAAGACGTTCACTTCAAGGATCTTTGAAATTATCATCTACTGAACTTAAATTCAAACTTGATGAAAATGGAAATCCAGTAGAAGTTACGAAGCAAGAACAAGGTGAAGCTGAAATGATGATTGAAGACTTAATGATCATCGCTAATTGTGAAGTTGCTAAGTTATTAAAGAAGCATAATATTCCTGTTTTATATCGTGTACATGAATTCCCACCTCTTGATAAGCTTTCAGCATTTAAAGACTTTATCAAGAAGACAAGTCCTAAATCATTATCAGTATTTCCGCGCGATAAAGATATCACTGGTGCTAGATTGAATTCATTCCTCGACACTATTCAAGATGATAATTTACGTCAAGTCATTTCTTATATGATGTTAAGAGCAATGTCTAAAGCTCGTTATTCAAGAGAAGAACTTGGACATTTTGGACTTGCTGAACCATATTATTGTCATTTCACCTCTCCAATCCGTAGATATCCAGATGACATCGTTCATCGTTTAGTTAAGAATTATCTCATCGATAAAAAGCCTTATGAAAAAGAATCTGTGAATAATTATTTGGATAGAATGGGAGATTGGACATCTGCTTGTGAAGCTAGAGCTACTGAAATTGAACGTGATGTCGATGATTTAGAATCAGCAAAATATATGCTCAATCATATCGGTGAAACCTATAAGGGTAAAGTCACTGGTTTTGTCAAACGTGGTATGTTTGTTGAGACAGAACTTGGAATCGAAGGATTCTTAGCTTTCCACTGCATGCACGGAGATGTTTTCCACTTTGACGAAAGAGCTTATGCAGCAGTTGGCAAACATCATCCAGAATTATCATTTGGATTATCAACTGAAATTGAAGTCACTGTCTTATCTTGTAATCCAGAAACAAGAGAGATTGATTTTGCAACACCAGTATTCTATAAGATCAATTGCAGAGAACTTTCAGCTGAAGCAAGAGCTGATTTAGCATTAAATGGCATCAAAGTTAGCGATGAAGAATCTGATTTCACTCCGATGACAAGAAAGTTCGGTGATGAATTTAAACATTCTCGCTATGATGATAGAAGAAAAGAAGAATATAGAGATCATGATGTGAGAAAACCACATGATGATATGCCATGGATGAGTGAAGAAGATGAAAGCGAAGAAGAGTTCTCTGGAACTGGATATACTGGTAAGAAGAAAGAGAAAACTAAATTCGGAAATAAGAAAGACTTCGGCGATAAGAAACCTCGCTTTGAAAAGAAAAAGACTGAGTTCAGCGATCATCAAGGATATAAGAACTACGTAAGAGAAAATCGTCGTAGAAATGATTCTCATGATGAAGGATTCAAAGATAGAAAGCCGAGAAGTTTTGATAGAGATTCTTCAAAGAGAACATATCATAAAGATTCTTCTTATTCAAAATCTGATAGATTCTCAAGAGATGATAAAAAACGTTCTTATGGTTCTTCAAGAAGAGAAGGTGGTTTCTCTAAAGATAGAAGAAGTTCTTCTTATTCTAGAAAAGGAAAAGATTTCAAAAGAGATTCTTCAAAATCATTCAATAGAGGTGGTAGAAGACCATCTAATACCTCTAGAGGTTATTCGAAGAGAAAGGGTAAATAATGGACGATAAGAAAAAGAAAGATGAGATTCTTCTTTGTGTCAATCGCAAAGCAAAATTTAATTATTTCTTAAGCGAATTCACTGAAGCTGGAATTGAATTAGTCGGAACAGAAATAAAATCTTTGAGAAGTGCTCATTGCTCCTTAGAAGATAGTTATGTCATCATCAAAAAGAGAGAAGCATATATCTTAAATATGAATATTCCTGTCTATCAGGCTAACGGAAATTTCAATCATGAACCAACTAGAACTAGAAAGTTGCTTCTTCATAAAAAGCAAATAGACTATTTTGAAAGAGCAATCACTCAAGATGGCTATACAGTAGTTCCAGTCAGAGTTTATATTCGAAATCGTGTTTGCAAAGTTCAAATCGCTCTTGCTAAAGGTAAGAAGAATTACGATAAACGTGAGACCATCAAGCAAAGAGAAGATGAAAGAATGATGCAAAAAGCTTTAAAAAGATCGTATTAAAAAAGACGAGTCAACTGCGGTTGGCTCGTTTTTTTATAAAACAAAAAAATGTATTCATCTTGAGTTAACAAAATGGATACATTTTATTTTTAAATTTTATTCTTTTTCAATCGATGTCTTAACAGCGTTGAACAATTCTTTTTCTTTTAAGACTCTATTGCTTTGTTTTAAAGAATTTGCTTTTGCTTCAAATTCATCACATGCTTTTTTATAAGATTCACTATCTTTAGAGATGTAGTGGAAGATTGAGATTGCAGTTCTATAATCACCTAATTCTTGTGGATGGATGACATTGGATTTATCTTCACCTTTCATTGTGAGATAGACCTTATCAGCACCAGAGACATCACCGATTAAATATCTGAGATACATAGATTCCATAAGTGGTAGATAGCGTTCGTTTTCATCAAATTTTTTGAGATTTGATTTCATCTTATCTAAGATAGTAGCCGCTGCTTCTAATTCGTTTTTATATAACTTATCTAAATAGACATAATATAATGTGTGAACTGGATAGTAAGAAACATATTCATCTAAATCAGGAACGATGAAGTCATCACCTGTTAACTCATTTCTTAAATTTGCGTGATAGATGTTGTAGCATTTTATTTCATCATCTGATTTTGTATTTGCTAAATTGAAGAAATCGGTTGGTTTATCTTGTCTGAAAGGAATGAATTCATAAAGAGGCATGATGAGAGAATAAATGCTTGCAAATAATCCCATATAACCGATGAATGAAGTGACAGCAGGCTTTTTATTGAGACTCATGACAAAGAACATAATAAGTCCGACAGCGAAGAAAATCACTTCACCGATAAGTCCAAACCAGAAAATCTTTCTAGGATTCTTTTTTAAATCGTTATCTTTAGGAGCAAATTTTAATGAGAAATCAGCAACGCTTAAGATTTTAAAGGTGGTTTTCTTATTGGGATGATCTTTGACAAATCCTAAGATGCTTGAATATATGATTTCATAACCGCTTATCTTAGCACCTAAGATTTTGAAAAGGTTGTACATGATAGCGCCAAAGATCACACCGATTAAGAATGCTACGAAGATAAATACATAATAATTTAATCCGGATACACCATTGAAAACAGTATTATAAATGTATCTTTGTAAGAAAATCATACCACCGAGATAGAGGATATAAATCAACATTGTAATCCAGGAGGCATTGAAGTTTAGTAGTGACGAATTGTTTTGGGATTTTTTGTTTTCAGGCATATATAGCCCTCCTTATTTTATTGTTAGCACACGAACGAAATATATTATATAACAAAATGTTCACTTAATCTTCAAAAGTTCATATGCTTTTGAAAGTAATTCGTTATCGATTTCATATGGTAGTTCTGAAAAGCTATGATAGATTGGCATTTTATCCAACCAATTTTTCAATGATTGAATGACATCATCAACAGTTGGATTTAAAAGTTTGAATACTTGTTCTCCTAGTCTGATAATTTTATCAGATAGGATATCTTTATTGATATTTAAGAAATCAATCATCAAGAAAGCGATACCTTGTCCGTGTGTTAAAAGAGGATAGGCACCTGATAATCTATGCTCTGCTTGATGGATTCTAAAATAAAATTTTTTACCAAAACTTGTAAATCCATTATGTGCAAGTGTTCCAAGGATCATCATATTTCTTCTAGCTTCATAATCATCAGGATTTGATAAAACATCATCAGTGATTTTGACGATATCTGAAAGGACAGAAAGAGCGAGTCCATCACATGGTTCTATCTTGTGAGATGGTGAACAATATCTCTCAAAAGAATGACAGAACATATCGATGAGTCCCATCGCTGTTTGATATTTTGAAACTGTGTATGTAAGGGTTGGATCAAGAAGAGAAAATAACGGTCTATTATTATCGCTATTGAAGCCGTTTTTAAAGTTATGTTTACGATCAGAAATTACACATGAATCTGACATTTCAGAACCGCTTGCTGCTAATGTGAGGATGGTTGCAACGGGGAGCGCATGAAGCGGTGAGATTACTTTTCTATTGAAATCTATTGGATTACCTTCATAGAAATATCCGCTAGCTAAACTTTTACTTGCGTCGATAACACTTCCACCTCCAAATGCTAAGATGAGATCTGGTTTAAAAGCTCTAGCTTGAACTATCATCTTCACTACATCTTCTAAATCTGGATTGGCGCTGATACCTGTATATTCTGTATATTCAATGTTATTTTCTTTTAAAGATTTAATCAAAATATCAAAATTTTCACTTCCTTTTAAATGAGTTCCATAAACTAAAAATATTTTTTTAAATCCGTAATCTTTTTTGATGATTTCTCCGATTGTTTTAAGTCCGTTTTCTCTGAAATAAATTTTTGTCGGTGCATAAAATTTAAATTCTTCTTCTGCCATGATTTTCTCCTTTTATAATTCATTTTTAAAGACAAAAATATTTTATACAAAGTGAAAATTAAAAAGCAAAAAATTATTTAAAAAGTTCAATTAAAAAAATAAAAAATGAGAAGAATTTATGATTTAATTGTCACAAATAAAAAACTTATGTTAGAATAGTAAACGGTCTAAATCTTTTTTTAAAATGGAGGAGCAAATTTAATGGCTACTAAGAAAAAGACTGTCGCAAAGAAGCCAGTTGCAAAGAAAGCAACTACAACTAAAAGAGCTTCCAAGACAAAGTATGTCGCTGGTCAGTATGTTTATGCATTCAAGGATGGTTACGGATTAGGAAAACCATTACTTGGTGGTAAGGGTGCTGGTCTTGCTGAAATGGCACATATTGGAATTCGTATTCCAGATGGTTTCACTGTCACCACTGAAGCTTGCACAGCTTACTATGATGCAGGTAGAAAGATTTCTGCAACAATTCAAAAACAAATCAAAGAAGCAGTTAAAGGATTACAAGAAAGAACTGGTCGTACCTTTGGTAAGGGACCAAAGCCTTTACTTGTCTCTGTCAGATCCGGTGCTAGAGTTTCTATGCCAGGTATGATGGATACCATTCTTAACTTAGGTCTCAATGATGAAACTGTTGAAGCCTTAGCTAAAGAAAGTGGCAAAGAAAGATTCGCCTATGACTGCTATAGACGTTTCATCTTAATGTTCACCAACATTGCAAAAGGACATCCAAGAGATGATATGGATGCAATGCTTGATAAGGTTAAGGAAGAAAAGGGCATCACCAATGATAAGGATGTCCCAGTCGAAGATTTAAAGGAACTTATCAAGAAGTATAAAGATTACTATAAGAAGACCTTTGGTGAAGATTTCCCATCCAATCCTGAAGATCAACTTATGACTGCTGTCAAAGCTATTTTCCATTCTTGGGATAATGACAGAGCAAATCTCTATAGAGAAATGAACAACATCCCATATTCTTGGGGTACTGCTGTTAATGTTCAACAAATGGCATTCGGTAACATGAATGATAATTCTGGTACTGGTGTCGGTTTCACTCGTCAACCAACTGATGGTAAGAATGAAATCTTTGCTGAATACCTCATCAATGCTCAAGGTGAAGATGTCGTCGCTGGTATTCGTACTCCACTTCATATTGATGCTCTTAAGGAACAACAACCAAAGATCTATAAGCAACTTGTAGATTCTGCTAAGAAGCTCGAAGCACATTACAAAGATATGCAAGACTTCGAATTCACCGTTCAAGATGGTGTTCTCTATTTCTTACAAACTCGTAATGGTAAGAGAACTGGTCCTGCCGCTTTACAAATCGCTACTGATTTAGTCAAAGAAGGCTTAATCAATGAAGAAGAAGCCCTTCTTAGAGTTGATCCAAGATCATTAGATCAACTTTTACATCCAACCTTCGTTGCAGCTGCTGAAAAGAAAGCTGTTATCATTGGAAAGGGTAATGCTGCTGGTCCTGGAGCCGCTGTTGGTAAGATTGTCTTCACTGCTGAAGATGCACAAAAGATTGTTGCAAAAGATAAGAATGCTAAACTCATCCTTGTCAGAGCTGAAACATCACCAGAAGATTTAGGTGGTATGGTCGCTGCTCAAGGTGTTCTCACTATGAGAGGCGGTATGACTTCTCACGCTGCCGTTGTTGCAAGACAAATCGGTAAGACCTGTGTCACAGGTTGTGGTGAAATCAGAGTTGATGAAGCTAACAAGACCATGGAATTAGGTGGTCATAAATATAAAGAAGGTGATGTTATCTCTATCAATGGTTCTACTGGTGTCATCTATGATGGTGCTGTTGAAACCAAAGAAGGTGGCGATAATGCTAACTTCGTCAAAGTCCTTAAATGGGCTGATAAGTATGCTAAACTTCACGTTTATGCTAATGCTGATACACCAGAAGAAGCTGCAAATGCAGTTCGTTTCGGTGCTAAGGGTATTGGTCTTTGCAGAACTGAACATATGTTCCGTGGTAAAGATAGACTTATCATCATGCAAGAAATGATTCTTTCTGAAACTACTGAAGAAAGAGTTAAATATCTTGAACAACTTGAAAAGTTCCAAGAAGATGACTTCTACAAGATGTATCTTGCTTTAGGCAATGTTAAATTTGCTGTTCGTTTACTTGACCCGCCACTTGATGAATATCTCCCAACCAAGGAAGAAGACATCGTTGACCTTGCCAAGAAGACTGGTAAGAGTGTTGAAGCTGTCAAAGCTAGAATCACTGAACTCCATATGACTAACCCAATGATGGGTTTACGTGGATGCCGTCTTGATGTCGTCTATCCAGAAATTGGTAAGATGCAAGCTGAAGCTGTCATTAAGGCTGCTTTAAGAGCTGAAGAAGAATTAAGCAAGGGTGGAAAGAAAGTTCATATCACTCCATCCATGATGGTTCCACAAGTTGTTGCTGTCAAGGAATTCCAATTTGTCAAGAAACTTATTTCTGATACTGCTGATAGCATCATCTCCGCTTCTAATTATGACAAGAAGATGAAGTATATTGTTGGTACCATGGTTGAAACTCCAAGAGCTGCTTTAACTGGTGGTGAAATCGGTAAAGAAGCTGCTTACTTCTCTTATGGAACTAATGACCTTACTCAATTCACATTTGGTTTCTCTAGAAACGATTATTCTTCTTATATTAAAGAATATCTTGGCAATAACCTCATTGACTTTGATCCATTCAAGACCATCGATCATGCTGGTGTTGTTAAATTAATCGCTATGTCTGTTAAGGAAGGCAAAGAAGCCAATCCAGATTTACAATGTGGTGTTTGTGGTGAAGCTGGTGGTGATCCAGAATCTATCGCTGAATTCCATAATGTCGGTATGGATTATGTCTCTTGCTCTCCATTCCGTGTCCCAGGCGCTAGACTTGCTGCTGCTCAAGCTGCTATCAGAGCCGAAGGCAAATACAATTACTAATTGCTGATTTAAAGTAATTAAATGAGGCTGCTTAAGAATTTCTTAGGCAGTCTTTTTAGTGGAAAAAGCTTGATATATATTTTTTAATCATATATAATACTCAAGCTTTCGAAATGGGGATGTTCCGGTTTCGACGGGCGAGAAAGATTTTTAAGGGCAGTGGAGTGGCTTCCTTAACAGCCGACACAATTACAAGTGCCAATAAACCAGTTATGATGCACGTTCCAACCAATATGGTTGCTATGGCTGCTTAATAAGTAGTTCATTTTTTAATTCCTTTTCGGGCTTATAAACCCGCATCGTGCGGTAGATTAGAATCTCTTTTGTTCATTCTAGTTTACTTTTAAAGAACAAAATATATAATTTGTGTTTCCTTTCCACATTTTATAGGTCATCAGGAAGGATAGAGATTTTGTTGGATGCTTGTATCCTAAGAATCTTGAAATCAACAACAAGATAAACTGTAGTCCTTGATTTGACTTCTTGTTCGGACACGAGTTCAACTCTCGTCATCTCCACCAAAAGGTAAGGAGACGAACACCAGTCATATAATTGGAATATATTATATACCTGGTCACTTCGTTGTTAGGGCAATGATGGATGTTGCCCATAATAGAAAGAAGAACAAATAGTGGTGAATGCCACTATTTTTCTTTTACCATCCCGAATTGCAATCCTGCAAATCGCTTTTCATTATTT
>CAVEQA010000012.1:0-24780 GCA_963617725.1 Paludibacteraceae bacterium | reverse complement strand
GTGAAAAAGATTATATTCTGATTTGTCAGCATTAGATTTAAATCCATTTTTTAAAATAAAATCAAATTTGTAAAAAATAAAATGAAACTATTGATTTCTTTTTTATGAAATTACAGATGATTATCTATTAATTTTGTTTTTGTATTATCTAAAAAAATAAGAAATGATATTTAAGAGAATATAAATTCCTTTGCTTTTATTATTCGTTTTTAACAAAATATCTTTTGAAATTGTATTAAATTTTATAGTATTAATTTCTATAAATTTTGGAATTGAATAATCCGATTACTCAAATTGATAAATATGATTTAAAGAATTAAGAAATTAAAAAATGCATTAAGCACTTAGATTTAATTTTATTTTTACAATTTTTAATATAGCTCATTCATTTTAAAATAAGGTACCTTTTAAAAAACCTTCTTAGAAATTTCTAAGAAGGAATTGAGAATTATAATTATTTTTGTTTGTCTAAGAATTCCAAGAATTCTTCGTATGTCATCTGTCTATCGATATAGCTACCATCAGCTTTGATATAGATGATTCTATTTGCGATAGAATTTACGAGTTCTCTATCGTGTGAATAGAATAAGAATACTGATTTTGGTGCTTCTAACATTGCCTTATTCAGTGATTGAATTGATTCCAGATCGAGGTGGTTAGTAGGATCATTTAAAATCATTACATTACCTGGATCTAACATAATTCTACAAAAACGAAGTCTTACTTTCTCTCCACCTGATAAGACAGAAACACTCTTTAATGCTTCTTCACCAGTGAATAGCATTCTACCTAAGAAACCTCTGATATAGGCATCAGTTGTCTCTTTTGCATATGGTCTTAAATAGTTGACTAAGGAATCATTTACATTATCGAATTCTTTAAAATCAGCAGGTACATACATTGGTTTTGTTGTGATACCCCATTTGTATGATCCACTATCTAATTCATCTCTTCCAGCTATGATGTCAAATAATTTTGTGATTGCAAGTGAGTTATCTGCGATGAAAGCAACTTTATCAGTATTTCTAATTGTGAATTCAAGATTTTTGAAGAAACCATCTTTTGTTGCTTCTTTTACTTCGAGAATATCGTTTCCAAGTGGATATTCGCTTTTGAAAGAAATAAATGGATATTTTCTGCTTGATGGTTTGATCTCATCAAGTTGAATTTTTTCTAATGATTTCTTTCTTGAAGTCGCTTGTTTTGATTTAGCAGCATTGGCTGCAAATCTTCTGATGAAGTCTTCAAGTTCTTTGATTCTTTCTTCTTTCTTTTTGTTTTGATCTCTCATCTGTTGTTGAATGAGTTGAGATGATTGATACCAGAAGTCGTAGTTACCGACAAAGAGATTTATAGCATTATAGTCGACATCTAAGATTCTAGTGCAAACATTATTTAAGAAATAACGGTCGTGAGAAACGATTAAGACTGTATTGGTAAAATTGATCAAGAATTCTTCTAACCAACGACAAGCTCTTTCGTCAAGATTGTTAGTAGGTTCATCTAATACAAGAATATCTGGATTTCCAAATAATGCTTGAGCTAAAAGAACTTTAACTTTATCTCTAGGATCAATATCTTTCATCAACATGTGTTCGTTATCTAAAGAAACACCTAAAGAAGAAAGCAATGTTTCTGCGTTGGTCTCAGCGTTCCAACCATCCATCTCCGCAAATTCGTTTTCAAGTTCAGCAGCTAAAACACCATCTTCATCGCTGAAATCTGGTTTTGAATAGAGCTCATCTTTTTGTTTCATAACACTGATGAGTCGAGGATATCCCATTAAGACTGTTTCAAGAACTTCGTGTTCATCAAAAGCGTGTTGATCTTGTTTTAAAACTGAAAGTCTTTCTTTTGGATCTTTACTGACAAATCCTTCTGTTGGTTCTAAATCACCGGAGATAATTCTAAGAAGTGTAGATTTACCAGCACCATTAGCACCAATAATTCCGTAGCATTCACCTGGAGTAAAGGAGACATTTACTTCTTTAAAAAGAACTCTTCCACCAAATTGCATTGCAATATTATTTAACTGTAACATTTATAGGCCCACCTTTTCGCAAAGTATTTTAACAAGAAAGCCATTAGAAAGAAAGAATAACACGCTTCCAAATCATAATTTATCAAATAAAAAATCGTTTAAAGTTAAAATTTGCTGTTACTTTAAACGATTTGATAAATATTTACTTTTCTATCTTATCGACATTTTCTTCAAGTAGTGTCTTGAATTTTTCACTGTCAGAACCGATGACGAAGACTATTTTATTTCCCATGAACATGCATGATTCAAATATTTCTTTAATTCCATCTTTATTGACTAGTGATAAGTCTTTAACTACAACTGTTACTCTAGATAATGATTTTTGTATTTTTTCAATGTTATCTTTACCACCGAATTTATCTGCTAATTTATCAGTTGATTCTTTAAGTGTTTTATCTACTTTTTCTTCTGCTTTTTTTCTCTTATTATTCTTCACTAATTTTAATATTACGATGATGAGTATCACTAATACTACTGCTATTAAAACTCCGATTAAAATATATTTTAAGATGTTTGGATTTGTATCTTGTGTGTTTTGAATATTGTCGTTCATAAATATACCTCTTATTATTTGACTTGAATTGATTTTTTTATTCGATTGAATTGATTCATTTTTTTGAAATGGATGAGGTTGAAAACATTTTCTGAGTCATGGAATATTTGATAATAATTTGCTGTTGTAGAATGGTCGTACATCATTCCATCGACACAGATGGTGTAGTCACCTCTTCTTATTTTTATTTGAAGTGAATCTCTTTGTGAGATGAGAGCTTTATTTATCGGATTTGGAAATAATCTATTGTAGACAGGTGCAATCATTGAATATTGATAACAATAGAGATTGTTAGTCATAACTGGACAATCAAGACTCAATGAAAAACCAGTTGATCCAAGACTTGTGGATACGACGATTCCCGAACTTCTAACTGCCGTGAATGGTTGATGGTTGATTTCTAGATTGATTTCAAGGCTTCGATAAGTTTGAATTGCAATATCATTGATAAATCTTATTATTTGTCCGTTTATTTTTATTGTATAAATAGGAGCTCTTTCGATTTCATAGCTTCCATAAGATAGGTCTTGTATGAAATCTTTATAATTTTCAACTTCATAATCAGAATAATATCCTAAATGTCCGGAGTTGATGAGGATGAAGTTTCCTTTAAAATTGAATTCTCGAGCTGCTTTTAATAAACTTCCATCGCCACCAAAAACTACAATGAGTTCTGGCTCTTTTTCAACTTTTGTATAGCCGATTGAGACTAGTTTAGTTGAGATTTCGTTGATTTGATTGCTAAACCATTCAGGATGGTTTGCGAATATGAGAAATGTCTTTTTTTCCATGATGTTCACTTTAATTTTATCATTTGTTATTGTATCATATTGTATGAAGAAAAGAGGCTTAAATTTATGGCAAGTAATAATATTGAAATTGAAGCGAAGGTTTTACTCAAAAGAACAGACTACGAAAAATTGAAGAAAAATTTAGAATTTATTCCTGCTGTTAAAATTCAATCTAATTATTATTTAGATAGTAATGATCGAGTTTTAAAGAAATATGGAATGATCGTTCGTTTACGTACTAGAGAAGGAAATGCTAAATTGACATTAAAAGCTCCTCTTTCAGAAGGACTTTTAGAGAAAAATCAATCGATGTCATTACAAGAAGCTACTAATATGATTCGTAGCAATAAGATTCCTGAAGGCGAAATCCGTGACTTTTTAGAAACACTTCATATCAATCCTGAATCTCTTTCAATTCTTGCAGAGCTTATCACTGAAAGAAGAGAAGGTGTTTATAATGAAACAAAGATTAATATCTCTAAAAATACCTATGGTGATACTATCGATTATGAAATAGAATGCGATAGCGATAGCAAAACAAAATCAGAAAAAACATTAGAAGAGATCTGTGCAAAGTTCAAAATTCCATTCCAAATCAATACTGTTTCTAAAGAAGAAAGAGCAATTTCGGACGCTCTATTAGCAAAACAAGACTAAATGATAACTTTTTGATTTAAATGGTTATAATTTAAGAGTTTAAAAAAGGGGGAAAATATGAATATCTTAGTTTCTGGCGGTGCAGGTTATATCGGATCGCATACTTGTATCGAACTTATCAAAGCAGGTCATAATGTTGTAGTTGTTGATAATCTTTACAATTCTTCTAAAGAAGCCATCAGAAGAGTTGAAGAAATCACTGGTAAAAACATTAAATTTTATGAAGTCGATTTAAGAGATTATGAATTATCAAAGAAAATCTTTGAAGAGAATAAGATTGAAGGTATCATTCATTTTGCTGGTTTAAAAGCAGTTGGTGAATCTGTTTATAAGCCACTTGAATATTATCAAAATAACTTAGATACAACTTTTGTTCTTTTAAGATTGATGAAAGAATTCAATGTTAAGAATATTGTTTTCTCTTCTTCTGCTACTGTTTATGGAACTCCAGAGCGTTTACCTCTTGATGAAGATTGCAAAACTGGTGGTACTACAAATCCATACGGAACTACTAAAGTCTTCATCGAACAGATTTTAAGAGATGTCTACAATGCCGATAAATCTTTGAATATCGCTTTGCTTCGTTATTTCAATCCTATCGGTGCTCATCCATCAGGATTAATAGGTGAAGATCCTAAAGGAATTCCGAACAATCTTTGCCCATATGTCACTCAAGTCGCTATTGGAAAACGTGAAGTAGTCCATGTCTTCGGTGATGATTATCCAACTGCAGATGGAACTGGTATTCGTGATTATATTCATGTTTGTGATTTAGCTTATGGTCATGTTCTTGCTCTTAAGAAATTAGCTACTAATTGTGGTCTTGTCACTTATAACCTTGGAACTGGAAAGGGATATTCAGTTTTAGATGTCATTCACGCATTTGAAAAAGCTTGCGGACATAAGATTCCTTATGTCATTGAACCAAGAAGACCTGGCGATTTAGCAAGTGTTTATTGCAATCCTGAAAAAGCATATAATGAATTAGGATTTAAAGCTCAATTTGGAATCGAAGATATGGCAAGAGATTCTTGGAATTGGCAACAAAAGAATCCAGAAGGCTACAATACAAAATAAGTTTTCAATCAATTTATGATATAAATGTCTTTTTCTAATAGAAAAAGGCATTTTCTTTCGTATAATAATATAGTTATTAAATTAAAATTATGAACAACGTATTTGAATTACTCCTTTTAGGGTGTGAAGATAATCAGGATAGAATCCTTTTCAGTGATGAAAAAGGATCTCTTACATATAAAAATGCAAAGAATATCATTCTTTCTATTGCAACATATTTGAAGAATAAAAATATATCAAATCAACCGATACTTGTACCAGTAACCCGTTCTAAAGATGTGTTGCTGATGTTTTTAGGCATCGCCTTATCAAATAATTATTATGTCCCGATAAGCGATGATACAAAGATAGAAAGACTTAACGATATCATTGAAATCGGAAATATCAAATTTTCTTTTGATTTTGAAAATCCAAAATTAGAATCATTATCTTTTAATGATGCTTGCAATCAACTATTTGAAGAGAGTGATTATGAAGTGATGAAAGAAAAGTTCGATAAGAATAATCCTTTATATTTGATGTTCACCTCAGGATCAACTGGTAAACCAAAAGGTGTTTTAAAATCTCACGATAATGTCTTAGCCTTTGTTGAAAACTTCAAAGAGACATTTAAAGATATTGAAGAACATCAAAATATCGCTAATCAAACTCCGTTTTATTTTGATGCTTCAAGCAAAGACATCTATTTGACATTAGGACTAAAAGGAACTCTTTACATTCCAAACAAAGAAGTATTTGTCTTACCGAATAAGTCTGTCGAATATTTGAATGAAAAAGAGATATCGATGATTATGTGGGTGCCTTCAGCTTTAATCATGATTGCAAAAATCAGAGTTTTATCATTCATTAAACCTAAATATTTGAAATATGTATTCTTCATCGGTGAGGTCTTCCCAAGCAAATATTTGAATATGTGGTATAAAGCTATGGAGAACACTAAGTTCATCAATTGGTATGGTTCAACTGAGACTGCAGGTGCTTGTCTTTATTATCCACTGACAAGAGAACTGAATGATAGTGAAATAGCTCCGATTGGAAAACCGCTTGCTAATAATTCCGTCAAATTAGAGGATGGAGAAATCTGTATTTCATCAAGACAAGTCGCTCTTTGTTATGTAAATGATGAAGAGAAAACAAAGAAAACCTTTGTTAAAGAAGGTGAGAGAATTTATCTTCACACTGGAGACTTTGCTCAATATGATGAAGAAGGAAATGTCATCTTTAAAACTAGAAAGGATTTCCAAATCAAACACTTAGGTTATCGAATTGAATTACAAGATATCGAAGCAACTGTGATGTCGATAAATTACATCACATCATGCTGCTGTCTTTATGTCAAAGAGAAGATAATATTGGTCGTTGTTCTAAGTGAAGAAAAGAAAGTCAGCGATATTTTTGCTGATTTAAAACCGATACTTGCAGACTATATGATGCCTAATAAAATTGTTATAAAAGAAGTTATGCCATTGAATGCTAACGGAAAAATAGATCGTGTTTTATTAAAACAAGAAATGGAGAAGTGATATGAACGAAATCAAAGAAAAAATCTTAGAGATTCTCAAAGAGATTCATCCTGATGTTGAAGATTTTGAATCCATCAAGGAATTAGTTCACGGTGGTACTTTAAACTCATTGGATATCGTCATGCTTGTCGGTGAATTATCCGATGCCTTCGATATTGAGATTCCACCATCAGAGATTGTATATGAGAATTTTGACACAGTCGATGGACTTGTTAAAATGGTAGAAAAGCTTTCTGACTGATATGAAATTTTCGTTTTCATTTGCAGGATACACATCATTTTTATTCATACCATTTTTTATTTTAACCTTCGTCTCATATTGGGTGACACCAAAGCGTTATAGATATATAACTCTTTTGGTTTTTTCGTTGCTCTTTTATGGACTCATCAGTTGGAAATCTCTTTTCTTTATCGCCTTTACAATCGTATCGATGTATTTCTTTGCACGCGGTATATCTAAAAATTTAAAAGAGCAGAAAGAATATTTGCAAGCTCATAAATCAGAACTATCTTTAGAAGAGAAGAAAAACTACAAAGCAAAGCAAAAGAAGAGAAGAAAAACATATTTAATCTTAGCAATTGTTTTAAATCTTTTAATGCTTGGTGTTATGAAATACACTGACTTTATGATTGGTAATATCAATGGCATCATTCATTGGTTTAATAAAGATGTTTCTTTAGGTGCTCTTAATCTATTCCTACCTTTAGGAATTTCGTTCTTTGTATTTCAAGCAATTGGATATATCGTCGATGTCTATTGGCAAAAGATAGATGCAGAAGAGAATTTTTTTAAATTTGCACTCTTTTTATCATATTTTCCAAAGATAATGCAGGGTCCGATTGTCAGATATGAAGAGATGAAAGAGACTCTATTTGGCGAGCATGATTTCGATTATAAAACCGTAACTGATGGTCTTAAAAGAACTCTTTACGGATATATGAAAAAGCTAGTTATCGCTGATACTCTTGTCGCCTTTATTCGTTTTGGTTTTGGGAATCCAAGCTCGTTATCTGGGTTTGAAGCATTCCTAGTTGTCTTTTTCTATTTCGTACAGGATTATTGCGATTTTTCTGGATATATGGATATTTCTATCGGTTTATCTAATACTCTTGGTATCACTCTTCCTGAGAACTTCAATCATCCTTATTTTGCAATTGGAATTGATGATTATTGGAGAAGATGGCATTCTACCTTAGGTGCTTGGTTTAAAGATTATATTTTCTATCCTCTTTCTATCTCTAAATTCTCTTTGAAATTGGGAAAGGGAGCTAAAAAGGTCTTCAAAGAATTTGGAAAGAAAATACCGGCAATCTTCGGTCTTATCGTCGTTTGGTTTATCACTGGCTTATGGCATGGTGCTAGTTGGAATTATGTCTTATGGGGTTTGTATTACGGATTCATCATCATTTTATCTGTCTGTTTCCAACCATTGATCAACAAGTTCTACGAGAAAACTAACTGCAAGAAAAATATCTTCTGGGTCATTTTTCAACATATCAGAACATTATTCTTATTGTTTGTCGGTAAGATAATTTTCATGGCTCCTTCTTTAAAAGATGCTTGGACTATTTTTGTCAAATGTTTTAGCTTCTCATCAAGTTATATCGATATCACCAACCTCAACAATCATTTAGGTTATATCTCAATGATAGCTGCTTTAGCTCTTTCTATCGTCGTCTTTGTCGTTGATCTCATTCAGGAAATCAAACCACAAACCACTTTCCTTGAGAAATTTGATTCTAAACCATTATGGATTCAATGGTCGTTATTGATTCTTCTTATTGTCGCTGTCATTTGGTTTGGTTTCTATGGTTCTGGATTACCTCATTACGATTTTGGATACATCCAGTTCTAGGAGGGTGAAATGAAAAGTAAAAAAACTAAAAATATCATTCGTTTTTGTTCTTTCTCTATTATCGCTATCACTGTTATCACCATCATCGCTCATTACTTCTTTTTCAATCTTGGACCAGAGACTACTTCTTATGGAACATTTTATAAAGAAACAAAAGATTCATTGGATTTAGTCATGATCGGTTCTTCGACTGTCAGAGATGGTTTTATTCCTGCTGAAGCTTATAAACAACAAGGAATTACATCTCACTCAATCGTCTCTTCTCCTACTCACTTAGAAGTCATTGAAATTGCAATTGATGAAGTTGCAAGAACTCAAAAACCAAAAGTTGTCTATGTCGATTTAAACGGACTCAACAATCAGACAAAATCAAATGCTCAAACATTTGTCAAAGATTATTATTCTTCAATGCCAGATGATGATGAGACAAAAGAAGTCAAGAAGAAACTCAGAGAGAAATATACATATTTGGTTTCTGATGATGTTTGGGAACCATTCTCTGGACATAATTCTTTCAGACAACAGATATATTGGGAATCTTTTGTCTATAACAAACAATTCTATACCAAAGGATATAATCCTCAAAAAGGAGTCAAAGAAGCTAAGGTTTGTGAGGTTGATCCTGAAAAAACATTACCACTCAGCGATGATGCTAAAACATATTTAGAAGAGATTTTGGAAATCTGCAAGAAGTATCCAAATATCAACTTCATCTTTGGTCAAATGCCAAGATATTTATCCGATGAAATATCATCATTTGATATGTATCAGATTAATTCACCGCTTGATGCTATGTATATGGTCAGATCAGCAAAAGCTAGAGTTGAAGAATGCGGATATAAATTTGTTGATTTCTCAAGCCTTGATTTCTTAGAAAACACTTTAAAACTCGATCCTAAAAAAGATCAGTATGACGCTGAACATTTAAATCATCGCGGTGCTTATAAATTCACAACATATTTCTCACAGTATTTGATTGATGAATACTTCAAAGAAAAGCCAATACATACTAAAGAAGTAGAGGATGATTATGAGAAGTGTTATGTCAAATATAAAGAGATAGTTAAAAATATTGAAAAGAAATTAGGAATGGATGAATAGATACTAGCTATCGTTGATATAAAATTCGACGATAGCTTTTTTTAAATATAAAAAAATCTGGATACTGAAGTATCCAGAAATATTTATAATTCGAAGCTTTGGGGTTTGATTCCCTTATCTGCGTAACGATGATCGCAAGAATCATATTGCTCGCATGAAGATTGACTGCATGATGTTTTGATGATTCGCTTTGCTTTTTCGAATATTTCGATTTCATCGGCGTTATATCCGACTTGTATCTTCTCATCATCGACGATGATCGGTCTTTTTAAGACTGTTGGATTTTTGCTGATGAATTGACATAATTCATGAAGGGACATCGAATCGACATCTAAGTTCTGTTCTTTGAAGATCTTACTTCTTGTCGAGATGATTTCATCAGTGCCATCAAGCGATTTGTTCAACATCTCTTTTAAATCTTCTTCGGTGATTTCATGTTTTAAGATGTTGATTTCTTCAAAAGGAATTCCTTGTTGTTTAAACCACGCTCTCACTTTACGACAGCTAGAACAACTAGGCGACATATATATTTTAATCATTTGATTTATTCTCCTCATCTTTATCTTTTACATCAGTTGAGGGAACTTCATCAACACCAGCTCCATTCATCAATTTGATATGAAGGATGATGTAATTGACGAATGCGAATAATTCTAATAGAATTGCAAATGTTGCTAAACCATCTAAGATAAGATGGCTTACGAGTGGATTTTCATCAACTGGGAAGCTCTTTGTGATGAAAGGACCACAGAGTAAGGTTACACCTAAGACAACATAGACTAAGAAAGTGGATACTTTACCATACCACTTAGCACCACCGAATGTTCGATTATGTCTTGCAAGAAGAACGGTAGCTATAAACATCCAACTCTCTTTTACAAATATCAAAATCAAAAGAGCTAAAATTGAAGGGTAGTTTTGGAATTTTATAGTGATAGCAAGGGCGATAGAAAACTGTGTTAATTTATCAGCGACTGGATCTAGTGCTTTACCTAGATTTGATGTCAAATCAAATTTTCTAGCGATGAAGCCATCGAGGAAATCGGTGTAAACAGCAGTTGCCATAATGGCTGTTGCAATATAGAATCCTGCGTTTTCATTACCGGCAATTGTTATTGGCATCAAATACATCACTAAAAAAACAATGATTAAAATGATGCGCAAATAACATAAAATATTCGGTAGTTTTAACGCATCTTTCATATTGAAATATTTTTTGAATGTTGCTTTGAAATTATTTCTTGCTTGTTGTTCGTTTTTCATATTTGATTCTCAAGTAAATTGACTAGATGATATTATAATACGAATGATTAATTATATAAATGATTTTTAAATTTATATCTTAAAAAAATTGGGCTTACCAGTTGGAAAAGTTTCATCATCGCCTAATGTTGGATAACATATTTTTTCAAGAGTTAAGGCATAAGGTTCTGCTTTTAATTTATCCCATTTGACTGGTGAAGAATTCAACATTTTGTTGATATCGTCTTTATTTATTTTTCCTTCTTCGTATCTAAGACATGCTCCTACCATAAACCTAACTTGGTAACGCAAGAAGCTTTTTCCGATAAATCTGAAATATAGAAATCCAGAATCTTCGGTGAGTTCACATTTTGAAACTGTCAACTTAGTATTTTCATCTCCTTCAGGAGTTGAAAAGTATCTAAAATCATGTTCGCCTTCAAAAAGAGAAATAGCTTCTTTTAATTTCAAGACATCAAGTACTCTTTTAGAAGGGAATGAAATAGAATTGAATAACGGATTTAAATATTCTTTATTTTGGATGGTATAGACATATGATTTATAGGTGCAGTCATATCTTGGATGGAAATCTTCATCTACTTCTTTGACATCAAAGATAGTGATATCTTTTCTGATCATTCTTTTAAAATAATATTTTAATCTGTCGACACTGATTCTATTATCGGGTGCTTTAAAGGTTAAAACATAATCATTTGCGTTTACATATCTATCAAGTCTTGAACAGAGATATACTTTGACATTTTGTTGATAGCATAATGAAAGCATCCATTCAAATAATGATTGAATTGTTTCATCATTTTTCTGCTTTTGAGTCCCGTAAAAATCTCTTCCAAAAAAAGAAAGTCTAACTAAGATATTCATCATTTCACCTCAGCGAGCTTTGGAAGAGATAGTGATGGGAAAATAGATGTATAATCGAATTTGATGATAGCTAGTGTTATCATTCCAGATAAGAAACACGCTAGTAAGATAACACTGATTGTATCTTTTAATGTCCATTTATTGCTTCTATATCTTGTTCTTTTAGCATTTGGATCATATCCTCTTGCTTCCATAGCATCAGCTAGTTCTCCAGAAGTAATAAAAGCTTGCATGAATAGTGGAATGATCAAGGCGACGATGGCTTTTAGTTTTTCTTTGAACTTTCCCTGTTTATAATCGACACCTCTGCTAGCTTGAGCTTTCATAATTCGATTTGTCTCTTCAATAAGAGTAGGAATGAATCTCAAAGCTAATGATATAGCCATCGCTAATTTGTGAACAGGAACTTTGATCAGTTTTAATGGATATAATAACCATTCCATTGCTGAAGTTATTTCCATCGGTTTTGTTGTTGATGTGAAGATATTTGTAAGCATCATGATCAAAATCAAACGAAGGAAGATATACGCTAAATTGATGATAGTTGAATAATAAATATCTCTGTTAAAAATATTGAAGGCGATATCACCGCTGACATTTGCGCTTGGTAAGAATATCTGGATGATAAGCAAGAATAATAACATCACCCAGAGGGCTTTTAATGATTTGAATAATTGCAAAAAGCTTGTTTTAGATATCAATGTAAAAATAAATAGAATGACAAATAAAACGATATAAACAATGAGATTTGAATAAGCACCATTTACTTTTGTAAGTCCATAGTTTAAGAAACTTGCGACCATAAAAATGATAAGACCGATCAATTTGATTCTGCAATCCATTTTATGGAAAATGGTGTTATAGGCTTGATATTTTCCTAAGGTGATATTCATTTTGTCACCTCCTTAGCCTTGATGATTTCTAAGGCCAGTGATTTAGTATCTTTGACATTTGCTAAATCGATATTCAAACCTCTATCTTTTAGAGCTAATGCAAATGAAAAGACCTTTGGAGGTTCAATAGATGAGTTCTTCAAAAAGTCAATATTTTGAAATAGTTCTAGAGGTGTTGTATCACTTACAACTTTTCCATAATTTAAAACAATGGCTCTATCACAATATTTTAAAACCAAATCCATATTGTGGGTGGCGATGATGATGCTAGTATTTGAAGAAGATATTTCTTCTAATAATTTCATCAGATTTTCTTCGGATTCCTTATCTAGACCGACGGTCGGTTCATCGAGAATCAAGACTTCAGGTTTCATCGCGATGATTCCTGCGATTGCAACTCTTCTTTTTTCACCACCGCTGAGTTCAAATGGTGATCGATCATAGAATGAATCATCAAGTCCGACAAGAGATAAAGCTTCTTTAGCTAATTTTGTAGCTTCTTCTTCGCTTGCACCGAAGTTTTTAGGTCCAAACATGACGTCTTTAAGTACGGTTTCTTCAAATATTTGATATTCAGGGAATTGAAATACTAGTCCAACTCTTTTTCTGAGCGACTTGATATCTTTCAATTTCTTTTTGTGTTTTTTAGCCATCTTTCTTTTATCGATGACTTTAGTTCCTTTTTTTTCTTTGAATTCTAAAGACATATCGATGATGTAGTTATTGACTGTTATCTTTCCAGAATCTGGTAATAATAGTCCATTCAATTGTTGGATCAAGGTTGATTTACCGCTACCAGTTCTTCCGATAAGTGCAGAAAAACAGTGGTCAGAAAAAAGGAGTGAAATATCATCTAAGGCTTTTCTTTCACTCGGTAAGCCGATGTTATATGTATAATTGATATTCTCTATTTTGATGGACATAATAAATCTAATAACTCCTTCTCATTGCTGATCTTATCGATTTCTAATCCATCTTTTCTCAATTCGTTGACTAGTTTATGACAAAACGGAATATCTAAAGAGATGCTTTTCAATAACTCATCGTTTTCAAAGACATCTTGTGGTTTTCCGTCTAATACTATTTTTTTATCATTTAAAACAAGAACTCTATCAGAGTCATAAGCTTCATCTATCTCATGAGTGATATTCAAGATTGTGAGATTTGGATTGGCGTTTTTCTTCTGTTTGATGATCTCTCTTATCTCTCTTTTTCCTTTAGGATCAAGCATAGCGCCTGCTTCATCTAGAATCAATATATCCGGATTTCTTGCGATCATTCCAGCGATTGCAACACGCTGTTTTTGACCACCAGAAAGATTGGATGGTTCTGCTTCTAAATAATCTTCCATCCCAACTGACTGAGCGCATTTTTTGATGATATCATCCATCTCTTTTGGATCGACTTGGTCGTTTTCAAGTCCGAAGGCGATGTCATCTTTAACAGTAGCTCCGATGAATTGGGAATCTGGGTTTTGAAAAACCATTCCGATAGATTTCCTGAGTTTCAATGCGTTGTTATCAGTCATCTTGATACCGGAAATATATATATCACCGCTATTTTGAATCAAAATGCCATCGATCAATTTTGCCATCGTCGATTTTCCACATCCATTATGTCCGATGACAGAGACGTATTCTCCTTTTTTGATATCGACAGTGATATTTTCAAGGTTGAGAATTTCGCTGTATCCAAAAGAAAGATTCTCAAGATAGATTGCGCTATCTTGGGGTATCTTTTCATCTCTTTTTAAAAGTTCATCATCTAATTTATTTTTCATCTTTTCTTATTCCGATATATTTTACTATTTGGTAAATCCAATAACCGATTAATAAACAACCAAAAACTGATACAAAAACAATCATTAAAACAAAGCCGATACTATCATCTGGTTGACTTTTTGTGATTGATAAAAGAAGAGTTAATACAATGCTTGCAACGATTAGAATGACGACTGTTGCAATCATACATTTTTTAAACGGAAACTTAGTATGTTTTTCGTAACTCATATCATTTATCGCCTTCAAAATTTATGGTTGGAATTTTACCTTTATATTGAACGTATTCGACTTTAGCCATATCCAACATACGTCTTGCTGCTATTTCTTCATCAGTATCATGGTATTTATCAGAGATGTAGATGATTTTTTTGATTCCAGCTTGAATGATCGCTTTTGTACATTCATTGCATGGGAAAAGAGTGACATAGACAATCGATCCTTGTAAGTTGTGATTTGAATTTAAAATCGCATTCAATTCAGCATGGCAGACATATGGATATTTTGTATCTAAGAATTCTTTGTTATCTTGATGACTAGCCCAAGGTATTTCATTATCATCGATACCAAGAGGCATACCATTGTATCCTAAGGATAAGACCTTATGTTCTTTTGAAACAATACAGGCTCCGACTTTTGTATGAGGATCTTTGCTTCTCATCGCTGAAAGAACTGCGATAGACATAAAGTATTCATCCCATGTGATATTATCAAATTTCATAGTACACCTCCGATTTAATTGACCATTAGATTATATGATTTTATTATAAATTTCTCTACATTTTAGAAGATTTTCATCAAATATATAGTTTTTAGTAAAAAAGAGTTCTACCTGCGTAGAACTCTCATAACTATATATCTTTGCATTCGTTTTTGATCTTTATTCTATTGAGAGCACGTTTTATCTGTCTTTCTAGTTCAATAGATTCACGAGGTGTTTTCACCTCTCCGATCATTTTCTCTGCTTGGATTTTACTTTCTTTAGCTCTTTCTAAGTCGATCTCATCGATTGATTCGATGGAATTGACAATCAAGACGACTAAGTTTTCTTGACTTCTGATTTGGATGACACCACCACCGATTGCATAATGATTTTTATGTCCGTTATTTCTTATAGAAAGCGGCGAAATATCTATGTTAGCGATGAAATCTGCGTGATGAGCATAGATAGTTGTTTCACCTCCTTCTGAAGTGTTGAGAGTGATGCCTTCTACTTCTTGATCGAAGTAGTTTTTATCAGGAGTGACAATTCTAAGTTTAAACTTATTCATAATTAAGTTTAATCTTTCTTGGCTTCGGTTTTATTTTTAGCTTCAGCTAAGATCTTTTCACCTTTGGCTTTAGCTTCTTCAAAGGTTCCAACATAGGTGAATGCATCTTCTGGAAGATAATCGCCTTCGCCTTTTAAGATTCTATCAAAGGAATCGATGGTATCTTCAAGATGTACGAATTTTCCTGGAATACCGGAGAATTTTTCAGCGACATGAGTTGGTTGAGATAAGAAGTTACGAATTCTTCTAGCTCTATTGACTGCAAGTTTATCTTCTTCTGATAATTCATCCATACCCAATATGGCGATGATATCTTGTAAATCTTTATATCTTTGCAAGGTTGATTGTACTTGTCTTGCTACTTGATAATGTTTTTCTCCAACGACATTTGGATCAAGGAAGTTAGATGATGAAGCAAGAGGATCGACAGCTGGATATAAACCTAAGGATGCGATATTTCTCGAAAGAACTGTCTTAGCATCAAGATGTGAAAATGTAGTAGCAGGAGCTGGATCTGTAAGATCGTCAGCTGGCACGTAGACAGCTTGAATAGAGGTGATAGATCCGTTTTTGGTTGATGCGATACGCTCTTGAAGTTGTCCCATTTCCGTTGCTAAGGTAGGTTGATATCCGACAGCGCTTGGCATACGTCCAAGAAGAGCGGAGACTTCACTACCTGCTTGAGTGAAACGATAGATATTATCAATGAATAAAAGAACATCTTGATGTGCGACATCACGGAAATATTCTGCCATTGTAAGGCCAGAAAGAGCGACTCTCATACGGACACCTGGGGTTTCATTCATCTGACCGAAGACTAAAGCAGTATTTGCTAAAACACCGCTCTCTTTCATTTCTCCGAATAAGTCATTACCTTCTCTGGATCTTTCACCGACACCAGCGAAGACTGAGATACCATGATTTTCATAGGCGATGTTGTGCATTAACTCTTGAATCAAAACAGTTTTACCAACACCGGCACCACCGAATAATCCGACCTTACCACCTTTGATATAAGGGCAAAGAAGATCGATGACTTTTAAACCTGTTTGATAGATTTCAACATGGGTTGATTGATCTTGAAAACGTGGCGGGTCATTGTAAATAGAATGGAATTGGGTGGCGTGGAATTCTTCTCCATCATCGATTGGTTTACCAAGAACGTTGAACATTCTTCCTAAGACTTCATTTCCGACAGGTACTTCGATGGTCTTTTGAGTGTTTAAAACTTTTAAACCTCTTCTGATACCATCGCTTGATCCCATAGCGATACAGCGAACTGTATCATCACCGATGTGTTGTAAGACTTCAAGAGTCAATTCTTCTCCATCATCTTTCTTAACTTTTAAAGCGACTAAAAGAGGTGGAATTTCACCTTCGTTGAATCTGACATCGATGACTGGTCCAACTGCTTGAACTAGTGTTCCATAAATTTCATCATTCATGTTGTTTATCTCCTTTAATCGTCATTCTTGCCACCATTTGCACCACCGACAACTTCGGTGATTTCTTGTGTGATGGCTTCTTGTCTAGCTTTGTTATATTGTATCTTCAATGTCTGTAATATTTCATCAGCATTGTCAGTAGCTGTTTCCATCGCATTTCTTCTACAGGCGTGTTCTGATAATTGACTTTCCATCATTTTGATATACAGTTGACTATCTGCATAATGAGGAAGTATCAGATCGGCTACTTTATTAGCATCTGGTTCAAATATCGGTGGATATGAGTGGTTGTATTTGAATTTGCTTTGAATCTTTTCAAGTGGTAGCGGTGCGATTTCTAAAATTGTCGGAACAAATGACATTGAGTTTTTATAATTTGTATAGACAAGTTGAATAGAATTGTATTTTTCTTCTCTGTATAATCTGAATATAAAATGTCTTAAAGCTCTGACATTATCATAATTGAAGTTTTCAAGTAGGCTTGTGTATTCATCATATATCTTATACTTTGAATCATGATAATGGACATAAGCTTTTTGACCGATAGTTATAATCTCATCTTTATCTTTTAAAATAGGATCTAATTTTCTGAATACATTGTAGTTATAGGATCCGCATAATCCTAAAGTAGAAGTTATGACGATATAGAGATTTCTTTCCATATTAAAAGAAGTGAGATATTGACTATATTCTGTCTTTGATAAATCGATATTCATCAAAACTGAATACATAGTCTTTTCCATTTCGTTAGCATAACTTAAAGACTGGTCAAACTGACGTTTAAACTTTTGAAATTTAACGCTGGCGACAAGCTTCATCGCCTTTGTTATCTTCTCAGTTGATTGAATAGTTTGAATACGACGTCTTGTTTCAATAAGACTTTCAGACATATGTGTTTCCTATTAATTATCGAATTTCATACCAGCTAAGACGGCTTTGACGCTATCTAAAATCAACGATTTAGTATTATCGTCAATCTTTCTAGTTTCATGTAAAACTTTTATGACTTCAGGATGATTGCTTTCAATATGAGAATGTGCATTCTTTAAAACATCTTGAACATATTTTAAAGGAACATCATCGATACTCTTACTTTGAGCAATATAGATATCGATGACTTCATCTTCCATAGACATAGGAGAATATTGTTTTTGTTTTAAAACTTCTTGTAAGACAGCACCATGGTTAAGAATTGATTTTGTAACGGCATCTAAATCAGAACCAAAACGGGAGAAGTCTAAAAGTTCGATATAATTTGCAAGTTCGATTTTCAAAGAAGATGCAATAGATTTCATAGATTTATATTGAGCAGATCCTCCGACACGGCTGACAGAAAGTCCAGTATCAATAGCTGGTCTTTGACCGACATTGAATAAATCAGTGGACAAGAAAATTTGACCATCAGTGATGGAGATGACATTGGTTGGAATGTAAGCAGAAATATCTCCTGCTTGTGTTTCAACGATCGGAAGAGCAGTTAAGGAACCACCACCTAATTTATCATTGAGATGGCAAGAGCGTTCAAGAAGTCTTGAGTGAAGGTAGAAAATATCACCAGGATATGCTTCACGTCCTGGAGATCTTTTTAAAAGAAGCGAAAGAGCACGATAAGCAACAGCATGTTTGCTTAAATCATCATAGATGACAAGGACATCTTTACCTCTTTTCTCCCAATATTCACCGATACTAGTTGCTGCATATGGAGCGACATAAAGCATTGGAGCTGATTCACTAGCAGAGGCGTTAACAACAACAGTATAGCTCATAGCGTCATTGTCTTTTAATCTGCCGACAACTTGAGCGATTGTAGAATTCTTCTGTCCGATAGCACAATAAATACAGATGACATTCTTACCTTTTTGGTTGAGAATAGTATCGATTGCAATTGCTGTTTTACCAGTTTGTCTATCGCCGATGATGAGTTCTCTTTGTCCTTTTCCAATCGGAATCATTGAGTCGATAGCTTTGATACCTGTTTGAAGTGGTTCATTGACAGGTTGTCTATCCATGATTCTAGGAGCTGGTGCTTCAATAGGAGCTTCAACAGTATCTTTTAAATCTCCAAGTCCATCTAGTGGTTGTCCAAGGGCGTTGACAACTCTTCCTAAAAGACTGTCACCAGTTGGAACTGAAACGACTCTTTTAGTTCTTTTGACAGTATCACCTTCATAGATGGATGCATCTTTTCCTAAAATGACACAACCAACGCTGTCTTCGTTTAGATTCATAACCATACCGAAAACACCATTTTGGAACTCCAAAAGTTCGCCATACATAGCTTGATCTAAACCAAAAATTGTACAGATGCCATCACCGACTGAGATGACAGTACCGACATCATTGGTTTCAATCTTACTTTCGTAATTTTCAATCTCTTTGCGAACGAGGTTT
The DNA here is from genome assembly GCA_963617725.1 of Paludibacteraceae bacterium. Classification (GTDB taxonomy): domain Bacteria; phylum Bacillota_I; class Bacilli_A; order RFN20; family CAG-288; genus Enterosoma. The sequence goes on along the minus strand of CAVEQA010000012.1, from coordinate 5,279 downwards.
GTGATTAAATCATTATTATTTTCTGGCATCGTAAGCCTCCTAATCACTTGTATAAACAAGCTTTTTCTTGATGTTTTCAATCTTTGAATCTATCGAATAGTCATACAATGTATCATTGATATTTATCTTCATACCAGCGATAACTCTACTATCAGGTACAACTCTAAAAGTTACTTGTTTTTTGTATTTGTCTGAGAAAATATTTTCTAATTTATGAATGGTTTCCATTTTTAATGGATATGCCGAATATATAAGTCCTTCGATAATTCCTTTTTTATGGTTGTACATATGACGGAAATCTTCTTTCATAATCGGTAAATATTTAGTCAGATGTTTTTTGGTTATTATGAGAAGATAACCTAAAGTTATCGTCTCGACTTTATTTTTGAATACTGAATTTAAGACACGATATTTAGCATCAAGTGGTACTTGTCTAGAATCGAGAAATGAATTCAATTGTTCTTCTTTTTGTAGACTATCCACTACAAAAGAAAGATCTTTATAGACCTGTTCTAATTTGTATTTGCTTACACTTTCTTCAAAAAGTGCCTTGGTATAGTGCTTTAAAAGAGATCTGTTCATATTTATTTCTCGTTATCAGTAGTTTTCATTTGGTTGATGAAATCATCAACAATTTTATCATTGTCTTCTTGTGTGAGCTCACGCCCTAAAATGGCTTTGGAAGCATCTAAAGCAGTAGAAACGATTTCGTTATGGGCTTTTCTTTCAAGAAGAGCTTTTCTTTCAGCAATTTCAATTTCACCTTGTTTTTGTTTTCTTTCAAGTTCTTTTTGGGCATCTTCCATAATCTTTTCACTTCTAAGCTTGGCTTCTTTTTCAGCTGCTTGAACGATTTCATTTGCTTGAGTACGAGAAGCTTGAATATTGTTTTCGGCTATTTGTCTAGCTTTTTCAGCTTGAGCGAGTTCTTGCTTAGATTTTGTGATGTTATTCATCTGATATTCACTTCTCTCTTTGAGTTTCTTTTTGATCGGTTGATATGCGAATTTAAAGAATACGAAAACCATCACTAAAAATGCACCTAACTGAGCTAAGGAAATCCAAAGATTTGGAATAGCGCTAGAGACAGTTTCAGAGATAGAATCGCTAATGCCTTGAGAGTCACAGGAAGTCAAGACAAATAGAGTTGATGTGAATAAAAGAAGGGAAAACTTCTTCTTCATGTTAAGCCTTTCTTTAGGCACCCATGGTTTTTGGACCAGCGACAAAAATCAATAAGATTGCGAGAACCAAACCATAAATAGCGACAGTTTCACAAAGAGAAACGCCGAGAATCATGGAAGAACGAAGGGTTGAACTTGTTTCTGGATTTCTAGCCATTCCTTTAATAGCGGAAGAGCAAACAAGACCTTCAGCAATAGAAGAAACGGACATGCCAAGTAAGATAATACCGACACCAATGTAAAGATACTTTGCTGCAGAATAGGCGTTATCAGCTGCACCTTCTGCTAAAACTACTAAATTGTTTAATAAATTTGTCATAATAGCCTCCTCAATTAAAAATGGCTAACATATTACATCTGCGCTTTAAGCGTTATAGCTTTAGCTTGTGTCTCAAGATAATTTTCTTCTGGAGCCTCCTGTGCTAGATCCATCATAGTAATCATCGTGAAAACTAAAGCTTGTATAAAACCGCTGAATAAATCAAAGTATGCATGTAAGAATGGCATAATTAGCGGAGATGCAATCAAAGCGAATCCTCCACCTATAGAACCCATAGCTCCATAGATGAGTGTCATAATACAATATCCAGCAAAGGAATTGCCAAATAAACGAATTCCGAGGGATAACATCGGAGTGAAATTTGTAACAAGTGGAAGAAGTGGAGGGAATGTGAATACAAATTGTTTCCAATAATTGAATTTTTGTGTTCTTAATTTTGTCACTTCAATCATAATAACTGTCAGAAGACTGATAGTTAATGTGAAAGCTAGATTTGTGAATGGATTTGGAAGCTGAGTGAATAATTTATTTTCATTCCATACATATCCTTCACTTGATGGACCAATATAGAAGAGAATTGGTAAACCCATCATTCCTAAGAAGAATCCTATAAAAATGAATGAAAATAAACAAATGACATATGCCCCAAAATTAGAAAAGTATCTTGGACAATGCATAAGTGTTGAAACTTTTTCATCAGTGAATTCAATTATTACTTCAGCAATATTTACAATACCCTTAGGCTTATCTAATGCGCTGTATTTCTTTTGTTTAAAATATACGACAAAAGAAAATATACACACTAATGTCATGACAATAAGACTGCTGAAGAATTCAACAGGAAACATTTTTAAAAAATCACTATTTAATAAATTGTCTAAATTCATTATTTCTTATCTCCATCAATTCTTCCTAGTCTTGTAAAATGAACCATGACAAGAGTATAAACGAATAATATTTCAACGGCAGGTATTACAAGTAAATATCCTTGCGTACTTTCTTTAATCCATGGAGTGTAGTTCCAAATGCAAGCGGGAACAATAATTCCAATAGCGATTAAAAGAAAACGAAAGAAATTACAAAAAATCATTGCTTTAACATATGATTTTCTTTCTTTGTATTCGAATAAAAAAGTGAGATAAATAGGAAATAAAACGACTCCAGGAAATCCGATTAATAAAGCCTCACCATAATACTTAGTAATTACAAGAATTATCACCAATAAGGCGATAACTCCGTATATGATTGGAAAGATAGTTTTTTCAAATTTATAATTATTTTTCATACGTAAAAAGTATAACATAAAAAAATTAAAAAATACTAATAAAAGATTATATAAATTAATTAAATTATTTCGATTTTATCGAACTTTTTCAAAAAAAGGCTGAATATTATGAAAACGCTAACATCCGGAACTTTTATTTCAAAAAAATAAAAGGTAATATTACTGTATAAAAAATAATGAAATGTATAACATTTTGGTAAATATATCTAATCTTATTATTTAAAAAAAGACTTAATGAATTTAAGTTTTATCAATATTTAAATGATTGTACTCAAATGGAAAAAAATATAAAAAAGATTGAAAAGTGTTGACTTCTAATTTTACATAGCTTATAATTACTCTCGCTTTGGGCGTTTAGCTCAGCTGGGAGAGCATCTGTTTGACGTACAGAAGGTCACAGGTTCGAGCCCTGTAGCGCCCACCATTAAAGCAAAGCAGTCATCTCTGCAAAGAGATGATTTTTCTTTAAAAAAGCAATCCATTGTTATATAATGGATAAGCTTACTTGGAGCAGTACTCAAGCGGCTGAAGAGAACGGTCTTGAAAACCGTCAGTAGGCGAATAACCTAGCGGGAGTTCAAATCTCCCCTGCTCCGCCATTGAACTTGTATCCGAACACGATATGTTCATCGTTATGGATTCGGATTAATAATCAAACTTCCCAAAAACTGGGAACAACTCAAAGAAACCCGCGTTACTGCGGGCTTTTTTGATGTTTGTGTTCTTCACATGTCGTGTGGGTTTCCCGCCGCTCAAACTCGTTTGAGGTGAACCTTTAAGTATTGCGCAAGACTTTACATTATCTTGTAATATTAGGCATTAATGTTTAATAATTTTGCTAATCATTATCATTAACTTTCCAATAACCACTCTTATTAGACCCAATTCTTTCAATTATATTTTTATCTTTTAAAAATTTAATATTCTTATCAATTGCAGTGTTACTAATTCCAATTAAAATTGATAATTCTTGTTTTGTGATGTTTGGATTATGTCTCATTTCAGATAAAATTTTAACTCTAGTTTCATTTAATCCTAAATATGTTGTATTATCTCTAAATTCTAATTTATTACCAACTTTATCACCAACTTTATCACCAACCTTATTACCAACTTTTCTATTCATATTAAATGGTATTGTAACTACAATTGAATTTTCTCTAAATTCAAATGCTCTTTTTGAATATGTTTCAACAATTTTAGGGACTCCTCTACCTGATTTATCGCTTATTCTTAATTGAGCAAAAATTTCAGAGAGTTTTTCATTTACAGGAACTGATTCGCCAAGATAAAAGCCTTCAATTGTTTGAGCAGGTGCTATTGTACCACGCGATAATATTTCAATTCTATTTGAAAATACAGAAATCATAGGCTCATTTCCATCAACCCATTTATTATGTAAAACTGCATTAACTATCGCTTCATTATAAGCCTTTATATCAAATAGTGAAGTCTCTTTTCTTTCTTCTTTTCTATTTGTTTCATCAGATTGTATTATATTTAATACATCACCATAATCTAGTAAATTTTTTAAAGAATATAAAATACAATCAAATCCAAATTCTTTTATTGTATATAAATTTGAGCCTTTTGTCTCTCCTTCAAATATTGAAAGTCTTAATGGTAAATGCGAATTATCGGACAAAAGTTGAGCAAGAATATTATATTTTCCGTCATCGGTTAATAAGCAAAGATTCTTTCTAAAAGTCTCTTTTCTAAGTTCAATCCCTTTTGAACCATAATACATAAATAGTTTTTCAAATGTTAAATCATTATAAATAGATTTAGTAGAAACTATTGTTGGATATCCAATATCAAGTGCCCTAAACAATTGCTTTTCAAGTTTAGGGTTATCTTTAATAGTAGCTTTAGATGAACCAACACGTATGTATCTTTCATTATTAAAAGATGTAGGAATGTCAGTGGCTGCTCCTATTACTAAAATAACTACTCTTTTATTTTCAACATTTGCTTCAATAAATTCTAAATTTATTTTAGGATATAAATTTCTATTTAAATAATTTTGATAGGGTTCATGTTTGTAATCTTGATATTGATCAAAATCGGTATTTGTTAATTCATGTGTCTCGTCATTAACACCCCAAATAAAATATCCTTCTTTTTTTCCAACCAATGCGCATGAGTTAGAAATAGCAGAAACATATTCACCTAATTGAATAGGTGAAAACCAATTTTCCTTAAATTCAAACCATTCACGTTCTTTGCTATATTGTAAAACATCATTTAAAATCAATTTTGCTCTTTCATCGTTAGGAATCATTTTATTACCAACCTTTTATTACCAACCAAATTATATATTAAGGTTGGTGATAAATCAAGATTCATTATTGATTTTTACTTTTTATATCTAGCCTTCGTCTCGATTTTCTTTACCAATGAAACTTATCTATTCTTTAGCGGTATAATGGTTTAAACAGATAAACGAAAGGCTTGACTGTATGAAAGATATCTATGCTGATGCTGAAAAAATATCGAAAGAATTTGCGGAATGTTCCAAGTTTCTTGCTGC
>CAVEQA010000011.1:0-25015 GCA_963617725.1 Paludibacteraceae bacterium | reverse complement strand
GAACCTAATAAATAAAGATGGAAGCATAGATAAGCAAAGAAATATACTAGTGCTTTTCATATTTAAGCTCCTTTTTAGTGATTATATCAACCTTTTGGATTATTGTTAACTGTCTAAAAACTTTTAAAAAGTACTTCGTGTTATTTTAAATCATTATAAAATTTTTTTTGCTTTATAAAACAATATACTAAAACTTAAAAAAGTTGGTAATTTTTTTAATAAAAAAAGACTCCGAAATTTCATATTTAAAATAGAAATTTCTAAAGAGTCTTTGTTTTAAATTACTCGTTATTCTCTATATCAGATTCAGTTGAATCTTGTTCATCACTGTTTTTATCTGATTTCTCTTCATCAGTTGATTCTAATGAAGAATCATAGGTGCTGTTACTTGTAGGGTAAGAATTATTGTTTTCTTGAACATCTGTTTCAATAATTTTAGAACTGTTGTTTGAATTGTTACTTTGAGGATTTCTAAGACCAACAGTCAAAGAGATAGAAGCAATTATAGCGATAATTGATGCAGATATAATAGAGATATTGAGATATTTCTTATTCTTTGGAGTATCAGTTTCATATAATGGCTTATATTCAAGTGGAGAAGATGTATCTATTTTTAGGCTAGAACACAAATTGACATATTGTGTGAAACTCAAGACAACTTCTCCTTTTAAGATTCTTCTTAAAGTTGGACGGGAGACATTCAAGATTTTCTCTAATCCTTTTTTATTTATATCTTGATAATCGATTTGATTCAACAGATACTTCAATATCCAATCATAGTTGAATGTCAGGGTGTAATTGATATCTTCGATATTGCATTTTAAAAATTCAAAGGGATTCAATTTTAATGCATAACAAAATGCGAAGATAGAATCCAGCTTTGGTTCTACTTTATCACTTTCCCACAACGAGATTGTTTGAGGTGAATAGCAAAGGAGATTTGCTACATCTTTTTGGGTGAGATTTTTGTGTTCCCTTGCTTCTTTTAGTAAATTAGATATTTTCTTATTCATGTGACCTCGATTGACTATTTAAAGATAAAACAAATGAAAAAAATAATCAATTATTATTCATCACGTGAAAAAAGATTAGAACTGAAAAGCTTGACATTCGATATTTCAATCGAATAATTCATCACCGTTAAATGGCGTATTATTATCTGGAACTTCAAGTTTTACAACTCTATCATTGTAGATGAACTCATTTGTTTTACTCGTCAAGAAAATAAAATCAGAATCCATACTGACTTTTGCTGATATGAAACCGGTTTTAGAAGTGAATTCATCATGGCATTTGCTTTTGATGATATTGAAATTTTCGTCTAAATAGAAATCTACTATTGAGACTGAAAATTTTGGATAATCATATAAAGAACCAGTATTCAACATTTGAGTTGAATAATAATCAAGGGCGAATCTGACATCCAAATTGAAATGGAGATGATAGCCTTCATCTGTATTTTCAAATAATCCGTCGATCAGATTTTCTTCTTTGATATCGTAGATGATACTTCCATAGATGATTCTTGAATTGTTCTTTCTATTTTTGATTTCTTCTTCATCAAAACTTAAAAAATGATCGTGAATCAAATTTTCTTTTGAGATGAATTTATTCTCAACTAAATATTTTCGATTCGGAATCTTTCCGTATTTTAAAATGAAAGAATCATAATCTAATATCACGGGATTACAATCTTTTAACATCTTATCTCCATTTACTTGGTATACGATAATCTTTCCTGTTTTATCGTCGTAGAATCTATCTTTAGTGGTGATAAATGGGGAGCTAGACCAAGACTGTGAATAATTCATCTTCGGTGAATAATAATCATAGGATTGAATGTTTTGGTGCACATCAAAACCGATGATATTCAATTTTGCATCTTGTTTACCAAATTTCAAAGCATAATTGCATTTTGCAAATTTATTCAAGCTATAATTTAAAATATCAACAGGTTTATTCTTGTACTCTTTTAATAAGCTTTCATCAATTGACATATTCGCCTTTCAATAAAGGCCATCCTAATAGGATGGCCATAGGTTTACTTAGTTTCTTCTTTTGTTGTAACTGTATCATTTGCCATCAAAATACGCATTCTTTCTTCTTTACGTTTGATAGCAGCATCTTCATGGGTTTTCTTAGAGGAATAAGCATAGATAGTGATGAGGAAACAGATCATGAAGAAAACCATGACAAGTGCTCCGAAAATTCTGAAATCCCAAACTGTACCATCAGCTTGGCCAAAGGCTTTTGCGAAGCCTTTTTGAGCTTGATATAATGCATTATCATTGATGTTGCCGACATTATAGGCGACGACACCTAAGACTGAGAAAACAAATCCGGTCAACCAACAAATACCGAAGACGATATAGAGAACTAATTCACTGGTGTAAATCTTTTTCTTCATCATTTATTTTCTCCTTCTTCTTTGACTTCTTCTGGCTTGGCTTCTTCTGGTTTAGCTTCTTCAGCCTTTTTATTTTCGTTTTGAACTTCGCTGGAAATTTGATTGCTCATCTGGGCAAAATAAACATTGAGCTTTCCTTGAGTGGCTGCGAGAATCTTATCAAAATAAGAAGTGAAGACTCTGAAATAAGCATTGATATCAGTTGTGGTCTTCTTTCCGGTGAAGATTTCACAATCGGAATAGATTTGATCTCTCAAATAACGGAAATCGCCATCATTTTCTCCATATGAATTCAAGACAGTAATCATATCTTGATTGAGTTCATGGAATTCATTTTCGGTCATACGGAAAGCTGGGTCATTATGAATATCAAAGCTTGGATCTTGATTTGGATTGATACCATTATGAGATTTAGAATAGCTCTCTGTATATGTTTGAGCAGCTTTGTTGAGCTCTAAAAACTTATCAGAGATGAGAATGCAAGAGATCTTTCCTGCAAAGCAGTGATAATAACGAATATCGGTGTTTACTAATTCTTCAAATTCTGGTGAGAGCTTGTTGCTTTCTTTTAAAAACTTCATTCCGGAATTGATGAAAGCTTCTAAGAAAGAACGAATTTTACAGATTTGAGAGAAAAGTTCGAGAATCAAAGATGATTCGACATGAATCTTTCCTTCTAAATCTTCATAGACGATTCTCCCTGGATTTCCATAGACATCATCGATGAAATAATTCATCTCTTCATAGATTTCTTTTCCAGTGTCGCCATTTCTTTCACAATTGACATAAAATGGGCTTCCTTCACTGACAAGAGCTTTTAATGCTTTATAACGATTATCTCTTTCTTCTTTTGGAAAACCGCTAGTATTTCTTGGTGGAAGACAATACCAAAGAGTTGATTCAACAACTCTTGCTAAAGTAACGATTGTCATCACATTTCTTTCTTCTGGATACATATTTCTTTACCTTCCTTATCAATATTTTAAATAGCACTTTAAAACACACTCGTTTATTATAAGGTTTTTTTAATAATTATCAAAGTTTTTTCAAGGCTTTATCATAATCGATTTGATGTAAGATGTCATTTTTATAGGAATTTTCATCATTTAAGTATTTTTTTAAATCAGAAATACGATCAATCACATGATTGGCTTGGGATTTTATGTGAGTAGGAGAATGACTCATACAAAATGAATGAGGGAAATATTCAAACATCGGAAGATCATTTCCACTATCTCCGCAGACAAAGACCTCATCTTCTTTGATATTGTTCATCTTGCAATATTTTAAAAGGGTAGCACCTTTATCAGCTTCCGGAGCTGTTATTTCAATAGCACCAGCGGAAGCGACAACATTGAATTTATTCGCGTATCTTGTTTTGATAGCCAATTTGATAGCTTCAGCTTTGATATGACTGTTTTTCTCAAAACCGACAAAGGGCATCAATTTAAAGGAATCATGATTGTTGATAGCCTCTAAGAATATTTTTTCTCCTGGAATCAAATTTTCTTTATAAAAACCATTGGTACCATTCACGACCTTAGCAACTTTGACTAAAAACGGAGTCAATCTCTCTCCCCCTGATACAAAAGTATTCTCAGTCTCATTGAAGAGCATGAAATTGAAGAAATCAAATTCGATACGACAATATGAATATAAATCTAAGAGCAATTCTTTATCCATCGGATAGGAGATTTTCATCTCATCATCTTCTTTGAAGAATGCACCGTTGCAACCTAAAATTGCAACTTTATGACCTAAAGTTTTTTCAACACGGGGTTGAATGATGGCACTTCTACCAGTGACAAGAACGAGTTTTCCCCCATCATTGAGATATTTTTTTAAGAATTCACGATTAGATGAACAAAGTCCTTTAACTCTTCTTTTTGGATAGAATAAAGTACCATCCAAGTCAGTTGCAATCAGTTTGATCATTTTAAAACCTCGATATTTGAAATTATGTTATCAGGATACAAGATGTAATCAGTATAGGAAGAATCTAAAAAATAAAATTTATCTTTGAGATTTTCACTGATGACATAAGTTTCGTTAAAAGTGCGTTCGACAGATGATAAGATGACATCAGTTCCATCATTGATATCTTTGATATCTATATCATTATAATCACCCTGATAAATACTGCCATCACCTAATTTGATTTCAGGATATATTTTACCATTGTATTCATAAATATTTTTTAATTCATTGATGTTATATTGATATAATTCATTTGAATTATTTTTGACTGATTTATAACACATAATCAAACAAGCATTTTCTTGTTTGTAAATAGAATTTAAGCTGTTGAATAATTCGTTGCATTCTTTTACGCTATCAGTGTTGAATAGAGCGGTTGTATACATATCAGCAAGGCCTGCATTTGATATCAAAACCGAAACTTGATCGAAGAATTGATGTGAAAATCCCGTCTTTGAATCGATGATATGACATCTTCTTTCTATATTAGAAGGATAGGTATAGAAATATTGTTCATAATAGCCAGAGGTTGAAAGGTTGAATTCATCAGTGTATTTTAATGCGACCTCACAAGGATTATAGGGATTAGTGATGGAATCAACACACAATGCTTCTCTATATACTGGATTTGTATAAGAAATATTCCAAGCTTTGTTATCAGGTCTTTTTCCGATTGTTTTGATAGATGAAGAACCAGAATTGATAGTCAAAGCAATTTCTGGATATTTTTCTTTCAGTGTTTTAGAAATCTTTTCTGTCGCATAACCTTTTCCATTTCCACCTAAGGAAATTTCAAGTTTCTCAGCTTTATCTAATTTATGAAAGACGACGGTCTTTTTTTCGTCATTGAATGTCAGTAAGTTTTTAACTTCTTCAACAGTATTTGGAATTGTAGAGACAATATTTTGAATTTCTGTATTATCAAAGTCATCAGCAAACAAGGCTTTATTAGTTATTGACATCACTCTATTTAAAGAAGTTTGTTTTTCTAAAATTGAACTCATCTTCTTTTCGTAAATATCATTAACAGTTCCTAAAAACATATTGAATTTCAAATTGCTGTTGATGGTGAAGTTATAACTCTCTTTTAAAACATCATATAAAAATTCATCACAAACTATCTCTTTTTCAGTTCCATAGGATTCATTTATCTTTTTGACATTGATGATTTCACTTCCTATTTTTCCGTTTTCATCTTCGAAATATTTGTAATCATAATGTCTATCTAAAAGAGCGTGATAGTATGAAAAATCATCGTTGAACTCTTTTTGAATTTCTTTATAAGTATCTAAAGAATAAGTATTTGATATTGCTAGTACTTTTCCAGTTATCACTGTATTAAATGGTGAGAGGATAGGATCACTTTTATCATCAATTCTAACTTTTCCTTTCAATGATGAAAAATATTCAGTTGATAAAGAGTAGATATCGTACTGATTTTGTTTTTTACACGATGAGATAAATGTCGGTAATAATGATAATAAGATTAATATTTGTTTTTTCATTGCTAACATTTTAACATATAGATAGAGTTATTTAGAATAAAAAATCCCGGCTTTTGAAGCCGGGAGAGATGTCGATTTATTCCTTTTCTACTTCGATGACACCATATCCGTGGTCATCTCTTTCATAAAGAACATTTACTAAACCTGTGCTTGAGTCTAAATAGATGAAGAAACGATGTCCGAGAGCATCCATTCTTGCGAGTGCTTCTTCGGTATCCATCGGAGCGAGGCTCAATGTCTTATGACGAACAATTTCTAAATTAGCATCATCTTCTTCTTGATCGGAGATTTGTTCCATCATCAAGTTTTTGCTTAAAGAGTTATGCTTATTCAATTTAGCAACTTGAGTTTTTACCTTTCTCATTTGACCTTCTAATTTCTCAGAGATTTCATCAAGTTCATTGTAGAAATCATCACCAAGAGTTTTTGCTCTGAGATTGAAGCCATTAGAAGTCATAGAAACTTCAACTTCTTTCTTACCTTTGACAATACGAACACGAACAACACAGGAGACCTCTTCATTGGAGCTGAAGTAGCGTTCAAATTTAGAAAACTTGTCAACGCAAGACTCCTTCATAGCTTCAGTAAGAGTGACATCTTTGCACACATAATCGAATTTCATAGTCTTAATTCCTCCTACCTATATTATACTTATTTTTATAAGAATTTAAACCCTTACAATAAAAATATTTTTATTTAATAAATATCGAAAAATTTTGTTATGAAACCGCTATCAAAATACTTGACAAATGAATTTTATATGTAAAAGACATATGACAATTTGTATTTTGTCATTTATTCTTCTTCCATAGAGATTTATCGATGACTTTTATTTTACCGATAGAGGTATCTTTGATGATTTCCCCACCTTCTTTATGATAGAAATCAATCATATCGATGATCTTTTTATCGAAGACTTCTCCTGGGATGATAAGAGGGATTCCAGGTGGATAGGCCATGACAGTCTCTGCGGAGATTTCACCACTGCTATCTTTCAAATTGATTATCTTATACGGAGCATCATATCCTTCACGAGGATTGCAGGCTGTCTTTGGATAATGGAAATCACGGGTTGGGAATTTTCTTCTTTTATGAAGTCCGTAATTTCTCTTGGAATAATCTTTCAATGAAGAGATGAGATGGTCGATATCTTCTTTATCATTTCCGACACTGATGAGAACTAAGATGACATTGACTTCTCCTAATTCTACTTGGATATTGTATAAGTTTCGCAAGTCTTTATAAGCTTCATATCCGTATTTTCCAAGGCCGGTGACTTCAATCACTAATTTTGTGATATCGATGTCATACCTTCCACTTTCTTTATTGATATATTCTCTTCCGTAACAATAGAGTCCAGGAATTTTATTGATCTCTTCTCTTGCATAATTAGCTAATATAACATCTTCGTGAAGCACTTCTTTACCTCTTAAGACCATCTCTTTTCTTGCAGCATCTAAAGAGCAGAGAAGTAAGTCATTAGGGCTAGTAGATGTTAACATGCTCAAAGCTTTTTTGACATCGATTTTATCAACTCTATTACCCTTTATTAAAAGGACGGATGATTGAGTTAAAGAACCTGAATTTTTATGGAAAGAAACGGCACTTATATCTGCTTGACATTCCATCGCTGATAATGGAAGTTCATCGCTGAAATAGAAATTAGATCCATGAGCTTCATCGACCATGACAATCATATTTCTTTTATGAGCTTCTTTGACAATCTTCTTCAAATCACTTGCGACACCAAAATAGGTAGGATTGATGACAAAGATCGCTTTAGCATCTTTATTATCATCCATTGCCTTGATGTAATCAGATGTTTTGACTCCACAGGCAACACCTAATTTTTCATCGATTTCAGGAGAGACAAAAACAGGAGTGGCACCACTCAAAATCAAAGAGTTGATGACGGATTTATGACAGTTACCAGGTAGGATGACCTTATCTTTTTCATTGAGACATCCCATGAACATAGCTAAGATACCACCGCTAGTTCCATTGACAGAGAAAAGTGCGACATCGCTATGCATGGCTTCGGCCATCAATTCTTCAGCTTCTTTGATGACTCCTTTTGGATAGGCAAGATTATCCATTCCGTATGGTGCATTTACATCATATTGAGAAAAGACAGGAGAAAGTTTTCTTGCTAAGTCAGTTTCAAACTTACCCATCTTATGTCCGGGAACATCAAAACATGTCGGTTCCGACTTTAGATATTTGACATAACTATCCAAATAGGGAGTTCTATTTTGATCTAATTTTTTAACCTTAGTTTGTGCTTTCATTTTGCATTCTTTTGATCTAAATAAGCTTTGAGTCCAACTGCTAATTGGTCAGGACAACTAGTCATCTTAGTTCTGCATCTGATTCCAGAGAGCTTACTTACGACATCACTTGCACTCATACCGATGATAAGGGCTTTGACACCTTGTAAATTACCAGGACAGCCTCCGACAACATCAAAATTGGTGATGACATCATTATCATCAAGGGTGAATACCATTTTAACTGAGCAAGTACCTTGCGGTTTATATTCAAAAGTATGTTCCATATAAAAATTCTCCTAACAAGAAAAAAATATATCATACTTTTTAAGTTTAAGTTAGATATTTTTAATCTTTTCAGTTTCTTCTTTTATTTTCTTCTAATTTATAAAAATTCGGAAGTCTTTTTATCAATATTGAACATAAAAATGCGATGAGAAATCCGGATACTAAAGAGAAAGTTCCTAAATATATGATGTAATAGAAAATTTGAAAACTGTCAAAGTAAATAGAATAAGCAAGCAGCTGTCCGATGACATGAAATAATGATGAAGCGATACTAGTTCCATAGATTGATGTCTTGATAAGATAATATAAAATCAATGTGATAATAGAAGATATTATCATGCCGAATAAAGACATCAAAAATGAAGGAGAGACAAAGCCAGTTGATATCATTGCAACGATTAAAACTCTTGCTACATTGATGAAGATAAAACCTATCCCTCCAAAATAATAAAGAGCGAATAAGGAGATGATATTTGCAAGTCCTAATCTGAAACCAGGAATCAAATTAAAAGGAATGAGTCCTTCTAAATAATGTAATGCGATAGATAAAGCTAAAAGTAAAGCTAGTGTTACAAGTCTTTTTGTTTTCATAATCAATTATCAAAATCAGGCAGTGAATCACTTTTGATATCACTTTTTACAATGCTCACTTGAAAGGAGTTTGGAAGACAAACAAGGGGTGTATATGTATTATAGGTTCTTCCGATATTTTCACAGACATTTTTAGGAGATTTTTGATAGGTGATTTCGATTGAAATATCGGAATATAAAGTCACTTCAATCTGTGGCTCATCTCTTTTATTTGAGTCATTTGATTCATAGAATTCAAAATAGTTATTATCGCCTAAAAATAGGGGACCATCACTTCTTTTATAGATGAGAACTTTTGTTCCATCCTTTGGAAAAGGAATGAGTTTGTTTTCTTTAGTTGATACATCATCTTTATCCCATAATTCAGTGTTTTGATATTTTATTTTGGCATAATAAGTACCAGTTTTATTCTTATTAGTAGCAAAAAAGCAAATCAAAAAAATGATCACGATAATCCCTAAAGAAAGAATGATTGTGATAGTATCTTTTAAAGGTTTGTATTTCAGTTTTTTTTCATCATTATTCATCAATAAATACCAATGATAGAAATAGGAAGAGCAAAGACTGCTAAAGATAAAATCAAAAAGGTGATGGAAACTGCTTTATTATTGATAGATGAGAAAAGTGGATAGAAGAATTGGAAGAAAGCCATCGATAAAAGAATTGCTAAATATCCGTTTAAATAATAATGAATGACATAAGAAATACCACTTGTAAGAATAGTAAGAGCGTAGATAGATATTTTATTCTTTTCTATATATTCACAGTCTGAGATTATCATACTTAAGAATACATATCCAGAGAAGAAGACCATCATAAGTGATCTATTGAAACAATTGATTGTTTTTGTCTTTCCTAAGAATAAAGATAAGAAGAAAATGAAATATAAAGAGACTAAATATGTCAAAGCGACACTGCCTTTAAGGCTTTTATAGAAGGTTAAAAATAACATTAAAACAACTAAGACGATTATAAAACCAGATCCGATAGTACCAAAATAATCACCGATGAATAATCTCCAAGGATAGATACCATCATTGACTAATCCTTTTAAAGCTGTTTTAAAAGGAGAGAGTTCTAAAGTGTATAAATCTGATAGCGGAACATTTTGAACATTAGTTAAAACACTCTTATTATCGATTAAGGAAGTCAATCCTTCATAATTGAAGATATACATAGTACCTAATCCGAAGATGAGAGGATGAAGCACTGGCTTTTTAAATGCTAATCTGAAGATAAAAGAGATAAGTGTCATACTAAGAGAAGATATGAGCACATATTTAAGACTGACTCCGATAGGAAGAAGTAATCCTAACATCAATCCAGATGATAAAGAAGAGAAAAGATAGGAGAGCTTTTTATCATCATCAAAGAAAGCACAGAAGAAAATTGATAATAGAGTTCCTAAAAGTGAAAAAGATATTACTTTGATAGCTTTAATGGTCGCTATTTGACTACCGCTTCTAAAATAAATAAATCCAAATGAAAGCAAGGTTAAAAGTATGAGAGAAAGTAGGATCATACCTTTTTTTTTGACTTCAGATGTCTTTGGTTGTTCAGTTAATACATTTTCTTGTTTCATAACAATTATTATAAATGCTTTTTCTTTAATTTCATCAAATAATATGATTTGAAAGAAAAATTGTATTGTCGATTAACATTTGTTTTTTATAGAGGTATTTTTTTAAAATCAAAAAACCAAGAACCTCTACAAAGAGAATTCTTGGTTTGTTTTTCATTTCTTATAAACGAATTTGGAACCTATTGGTGTTCCATAATAATTAAGTCCATTTAAATATTTTGAAATGACAGCGTAGTTGAAACCATTTTTTAAAATATCGTGATAACATGATTCTAAGATATCAAAAGCTCTGTTATCTAAATCGATGAAGGAATCATTATGTTCTTGACCAGTGACAGGATCTAACCACTTGTTCTTCTGTTCGTTGAGACAATCATCCCAATCGAGTTTATCCATCTCAGGCATAGCCGGACCGAGAATTCTTTTTGGAAGGACTTTTCTTTTCCATCCGTTATTGTGATTCATAAATCTGACAACTGATCTCATATTATCGATAGCATTGGTATACATATGCTTTGGTAATTTTGTATCGAACATATTTGACAAAGCAGGAACATATTCTTTATCGATGATATTTAAAAAATCTCTATCTTTGCATAAGATATCTTCAGGATTTTGATGGAAATAGGCCATCTTGAATTTCTTAGCCAAGCAAGTATCGATATTGCTTTCAAAATTAGCATGTAAATAATGATATTTACCAGAAATTCTTCCATCATCACCAAAACCAGAAGTGTATAAGATATATGGATGGGTCTCTCTATCTAAGATATAATGAGCAAACTGTCCAAAGATGAAAGCTTGAAATCTGATGCTATTCTTTTCATCTTCGATACCATATGATCTTTCTATCAAACATTTAAAATATTTCTTTCCATCTGTCTTATGGATTTGGTTTCCAATCTTTTTATTTGCAGTGATGAGATGCAAACCATTTTTTGGAAGTAATCCGACATAAAATAATGGATCTGGACCTTGAGCACCTAAACTGAAGAAATCAAAGTTCCCATAGA
This sequence comes from Paludibacteraceae bacterium, assembly GCA_963617725.1. GTDB lineage: Bacteria > Bacillota_I > Bacilli_A > RFN20 > CAG-288 > Enterosoma. The sequence goes on along the minus strand of CAVEQA010000011.1, from coordinate 13,385 downwards.
GGAAACTGGATTTGAAGCCTGGTGTTCTATCTTCTTTCAAAAAGAAACGCTTGACTAAAAGCGTATGAGAGAGAAGATTAGGCATACGTCACCTCGAGATTAGAGGTCGATGTCAACGATTTCTCCAACAACACCGACACTAGCACCGCCAACAGCATTGCTTTCATCTGTATCGATATGCATAGCAAGAGCGTATTTGGAAGAGACACGGACAACAGTATCACCTAAGACAGCGCTTCTGCCATTGCTGGATTTAATTTTGACAGCGACAATTTGACCATTCTTGACACCGAAGTTTTCAGCATCAGCAGGAGTCATATGAATATGACGCTTGGCGATGATCATACCTTTATCAAGATCGACTTTCTTTCCGTTTTCTGGATTGACAAGGGTGACTGGGCAAGAACCTTCAATATCACCGGATTCTCTGACTGGAACATTAGCCTTTAAAGAACGAGCTTCGGTCATAGAGATTTCGACTTGATTGTGATCTCTGACTGGTCCAAGAATACGAAGATTCTTCAAAGAGAAGTCTTTGACAGTGACTTCGCCAGTCTTTTTATCTTTAATGGAAGCATGATAGACGATATCAAGTCTCTTATCAGATGCAAATTGACCAGGTTGAGAGAGTTCTTTAACAACGTTTAAGACTGGATCTTCTGGGAAGAGAACAGCCATAGTTTCATTTGTGACATGAATGTGATGTGCACTAGTTTCGACAATAAAATTTTTTTCTGACATGATTAATTACCTCACTAATAAATTTTATCACACATAAAATGTAATGGCTTTTCTTTTTTTGTATTTTTCGGCATTTTTTATAATATGTATACATGTTTTTAGGTAGTCATATTTAACTTTTTTATTTTAAATTTCATAAAAGTGTACACGAAGTCATTTTTAGATTGTTTCTATTCATAAAATACAAAAATAAATCTTTGTATTTATTTTTAAAAAACATTTTATATAATAATCGAAACAAGGAGGTAAATATGAACAAATTACCTGAATTTAAAGATTGTATTTTCTATGAGATTTATCCGAATTCGTTTTTTGATTCTAATGGAGATGGTTTTGGTGATTTAAAAGGAATTGAAGAAAAACTTGATTACATTCAAAACCTCGGTTGCAACGCCATTTGGTTGAATCCTATTTATGATTCTCCTTTCAAAGATGGTGGATATGATGTAAGAGATCCTTACAAGGTATCACCAAGATTTGGTACTAACGAAGATTTGAAAGAACTAGTTGAAACAATGCACGCTAGAGGAATGCGTATTTTCTTAGATTTGGTCCCAGGACATATGTCGATTGAAAATAAAGAATTCTTAGATTCAGCAAGCGGAGTTAAGAACGATAATTATGACTTATTCATCTGGAATGATAATCCATGGGTTTTAGAAAACGGATATCGTTTGATCTCTGGTTGTTATGATAGAAATGGATGTTATATGGTCAATTTCTTTGCTCATCAACCAGCTATCAATTACGGATTCAATAAAATCGAACACCAAAGTTGGCAAACGAGTTATAAAGATACCAAACACGGAAAAGAATATCTTGAAAAGATAATGAAATTTTGGCTTTCCTATGATATCGATGGCTTCCGTGTTGATATGGCAAATTCCTTAGTCAAAAATGATGGTTTTGATAAGAAAGCCACCATTGAACTATGGAATGAGATAAGAGAAGATCTTAAAAAAGATGGAACAAAAGAATTCTATATGACAAGTGAATGGTCGGTTCCAGATCAAGCATTACACGCAGGATTCGATTCTGATTTTTGTCTTGATTGGGTCACAAATTGCACACATAGATTATTCAGACAGACAGAAGATGGATTTAAATATCCGCTCTTCCATAAATATGATGAAAATCTTTATCAATTATTCTTAGAGAATTTCAATTATTGGATTGAATCATGGAAAAATAGCAATGGAAGAATCTCCTTCATCTCTGGAAATCATGACACAACAAGAATTGCTAATTTCTTAGACACTGAAGAATTAAAACTTGCTTATTTATTCATTCTTACAATGCCAGGAGTCCCGTATATCTATTATGGTGATGAAATTGGAATGCATACCGATTTATCACTTCCATCATTTGAAGGCGGCTATCAAAGAACGGGATCAAGAACTCCGATGAAATGGAATGAGAGTAAAAACGCAGGATTCTCAACTGCAGATAAAACATTCCTTCCTGTCAATAAAAATGATTCAAATGTTGAAAAAGAGATTAACGATAAGAATTCATTGTGGACTTGTATCAATGAACTCATCAAGATAAGAAAGAACGACAGTGACTTCACATCTGATGATTTTAAATTGTTAGATGGAAAGTTATTCTATCAAAGAAAGAACAATTATATTGCAATAAATATCTTAGATGAAGATCAAGAATTCAAAGTTCCAAAAGAAGCAAAAATCGTCTATTCTTTAGGAAAAGTATCACTTAAAGATGGAAAGCTAATCTTAGCTCATCACTCAGCTGCTATTGTTAAATAGAACAAAAATACCTCCTACAACTTTCGTAGGAGGTATTTAAATTGTTATACTTTATAAACGTCTAAAGCAGGTGTTGCATTGCCATCATAATCGAATAGACATTGATTTGCCCATTCGTTGTGAGTTGGCTTTCCTGTTTCACCGGTGAACTTCTCACCAGCTTCTGTAGCCCAGCAAAGGCCATCAAGCGGTAACCAGAAAGGTTCCCAATAATAAATGGCTTCGATGTTATGTTCTTTTGATAATTTGATGAGATTGGTGATGAAATCTTTTTGTCCATCTTTTGTAAGTGGATATGGATGATAAACATTCTCTTGTTTGAAGAAATCTTCGGAGATCAAGTTATCTCCATAATTTCCATTCATCACAAATGGTTCCATAGTGAATCCATAACCAGTTTCAACAATCCAAATAGGTTTATTGAATTTAGCTTTTAAATTCTCAACATTTTTGAAGAACATTGGGAAAGTTCCATGCCAATATGGATAATACGATAATCCGATGATATCGAATTCAACACCGCGTTTGATGACTTCTCTAAAGAATTCTTCGTGTGTTTCAACATCATAGCTTTTCTCAAGGTGAATGACAAGTTTTGCTTCTGGCATGATTTCTCTTGCACCTTTGATACCATTTCTTAAAAATAATGCGAGATTATCATAATTAGATCTGACACCTGTTGAATCTTTTTCGCCGAGTTTTCCAAGAGGCCAGAGCATTCCATTGGTTATTTCATTTCCAATTTGAATGGATGAGATTTTGATTCCTTCTTTTTTGATTTCAAGGAGGACTTCTTTGGTGTATTCATATAATTTGATAGCTACTTCTTCAGCACTTAAATTTCTCCAAGCTTTTGGAATGAATTGTTTGCCAGGATCACACCAAAAATCGCTGTAATGAAGATCTAATAAGACATCATAACCGATTTCGTTTGCTCTTTTAGCCATCTTTTTCCACTTGTCGAAATCGACAGTTCCACCGCCATATGGATTTCCCTCTTCATCATAAGGATTTAACCAAAGACGAAGTCTCATGCTTTTAACATCGTTATGTTCGTACATGAAAACCCAAGGGTCAACTTCTTTTCCAGCGTAATAATAATGAGGATTTTTTTCATCAACTTCAATTTGAGTTGAGGCATCAATGCCTAAAAACATATTTAAAGTTCTCCTTTTTTATATTTATGCCAAGTTATCTTTTCATTATCTTCATTCATCGAGGTGATTCTATCGGAGATATGACCATATTTCAATTTGATCATCTTATTCCAATCTTTGACTTTGTTTTCATCACCATGGAAACAGCAACGGATGCAATAATATTCTTTCTTTTCTTCATCGTAGAACATATCGATATCGATATCACGCATGAAGCATTGTGGACAACGATAATTTAGTTTACCTTTTTTACTTTGAGCCATGATGTGAGTTCTCCTTCTTCAGTAAATCTCTTCTTAACGCTTAAACGGAACATAGGTGAGAAAGCGATACCTTCTTCAACTCTACCAAAGTAGCCTTCATCATCACTTCCCATTTCAACTGTAGTGTTGATTTGAGGAATGATAGCTCTAGTTGTACTTTCTTCTTTTTCGATATTTCTCATCTTATAAGCGTAAGCTATTGATTCTTTCTCTTTTCCTTCGACTTCTAAAGTGACACCTGTCATATCGTCAGAGTATTCATCGATACCATAACATCCAACTAAGTAGTCTTCGATTTCAATTCCTTCTTCATCAAGTGGAGATAAAATTTCACGAGTTGTGATAATCTCACCGGTTCCCTTCTTGAAGAGATATTTAGAACGCATTTTTACTGTCAAATCAGAGAAGACAACATCGAATTCGTTGGTGGTTAAGAGTGTATCTTCACCGACTTTTTCATATTTAGCCATTGTTCTTTCAAGAGCTAAATCGACTTCTTCATTGTGACGTTTAACTACACAGCTTTTCAAAGTACCTTGACCGGCATAGTGAGTGAAGAAACCAGCGCGGTAATTAGCTTGGATGACATATGGATAGGAACAGTTATAGGCGTTACCAGTTCCAATACCGACAGGAAGATCGAGTTTTCCAACATATGGATTCAAACAGATCATTGCACCACCTTGATTGAAATCAAGACAGGCTCTCATATACGGATCATAATACCAGAAATATTGTTTATCAGAACCGTATAAGACATCTTTCCATAAAGCGACTTCTGGTTCCATATAAGAAGGATGTTCGTTGCGATAATAAGTGGCATATTCACTCATTGTCATATCTTCAAGCTTTCCTTCTTTTTTGAGTTTTGCGTAATAATCAAGACCATCGCAATATGATTTTCTCAAAAGCTCGTATGGTTGTTCCCATCTACCAGCTTTGTTGAGCCAACCTGGACCAACAAACATCATATTGTAAGAATGTCCGTTATTATATTTACCTTGTTCACGATACATATCGACAAGGTTGAAGAAATATGGAAGTTCGTTATCTTCATAAATCATACCACGTAAAACATTTTGTGGATGAGTTCCGAAATTTGAGCCGTTACCATCAAAACATGCCATCAAATCACGGGAGAGATGCGGAATAGCGACAATTCCAGAATCATCTTCTTTGGAGTCAGCTGGCATACAGCTGTTGACTTTGGATGGAATCCATGGAGCCCATGGACCACCATCGATAAAGGTATACCAAGAATTGTTGGTGGTATGATAACATTTGACACCTTCTTCCCAACAAGTGGCAATAGCGCATTTTACCATCGGATATTTCTTTTTGATGTAATTGATGGTATAAGCGTCCATATAATAGGAACCGGTAGATTCTGGATAGAATCCGAATTTTTCATAGAAGAGAGAGAAGACATCATCGACAATTTTCTCTTTATCTTCATTGGAAAACATCCAGATGCAAAAATCTTTGGTCTTATATTTATCGTAGAATTGTTCGCAAGGTAAGCCTAAAAGAGTAAGGGCGATTTCATCGCCATATTTTTCATGATCTCTTTTAGCTAATTCAACGACTACATCACTGAATAATGATGCATAAGTCATTTCGATTGTTGTCTTCAAATTGCGTTTGTGGGCTTCTTCTTGTTGGAAGATGAAAATGCTTAAGGATTCATCAAGAAGAGCAGTCGATGTCAAATCATCGGCTTTACCGCTTTGAGTAGTCTTTTGAGCGTACTCAGGAGCCATTTCAGGACGATCGATAAGTGTGAGTACAAATTTGTTTTCCATGTTTTTACCTCTTTTAATCAACTGTTATAAAAGTCCAATCATCATTATGTCCCCATGATGTAGCACCGGCTACAACTTCCATACCGATAGTGACATCACTTGTTTCAGTGAGAGTTATTTCTGGAATGCTCCATTCTGTAAATCCAGCACCATAACCAGGGAGTTTTGATAGCATTGAAACGGAAACTTTTTCTCCATCTCCGATTTGATAGAACAGATCAGCTTTTGTATATCCACCATATTCATCTTTCATATGAGAGATTACATAGGTTGATAATTTATACTTTCCAGCTGGGATACTTGTCATTTTTTGAGACAAAGTGAAACTGAAAGATGAAGCAGACCACCAATGGAAATATTTAGTACCTGTTTTATTGCCTTCGTTCTTGGATTCAACTCTAACACCATTATTTGTAGTCGTTAAAGTCCAAGGAGATGTGACAGAGTATTCATTTGCATTAGAACTTTGTTTTGTGCTTTGATTTTCAAAAGAATTATCTTTTACATAATTGGTGAAGACTGTGACATCACAAGTGACATCAAAGTCTATCAATTTTCCATGGAGTGTATAGTGTCCTGGAGTTGAAGTCTTTAAGGCTTCTAATTCGGTTTCATTCCAAACGATATCGTGAGATGAAAGTCTATCAAGATTAGTGACTACTTGACCAGTTGTTGGAATTGAATCCTTGCCATCAGAGAGATTATAAGTGGCAGTGAATTCACTTTTATAAGCTTGTTTGTATTCTTCTTCTTTAGTATTGGTTCCACTTTGAATTAAACTGTAGGTCTTATAGGAAGGGAGGGCTTTTCCAGTGTAATCGAATAAGGCTTGATTTGCCCAGCTAGAATAACAATAAGAATCAGTATATGAAGATAAGTCAGAAGAGGAAGTAGCATCATATCCGTGATCGTTATAATAAGCACCATATTTAGAAATCCAACCACTTCCTTGGACTGGAAGCCAGGCTGGTTCCCAATAGAAGATTCCCATACCTTTGTTGTCGCTGACTTTAGATAAGCAATCTACAAGTTCAGAAATTTCAGTGGCTTGAGCTTGATATGAAGTTAAGTATCCACCAGCTGCGTTATGTTTGCTTGATGAGAATTGATTGTTGCAGTATTCAGCACCATTATCGGTATAGCCCCAACTTGTTTCAACAATCATGACTTCTTTTCCGTATTCGGTTGCACAGTGATTCATGACTTCTTGAAGATTTTCTCTGCTACCATGCCAGAACGGATAATAACTCAATCCGCAAACATCATAATCGACATTTCTCTTCTTTAAATTGTCATAAACTTTATAGACACCGCTAGGATTATTGACATTAGCTAAGTGAACGATAGTTTTGACATCTGGGAATATATCTTTGGAAGTTTCAACGCCAGCTTGAATCATATTGGCAAAGTATTTAGAAATGGCATTATCACTTCCAGCCATACCATTGTTGACTTCATTTCCGATTTGAATAGCATTGACTGTGACACCAGAATTTTTAAAGGCATTTAGTGCGTGACTTGTAAAGTCACCAACCCTTTTATATTGAGTGACATTATTGATTGTCGGTTTACCATTTTTGATAGTCATCCAAGCTTTTGGTGCCCATTTCTTAGATGGATCAACCCAAGAATCGCTGTAGTGGAAGTCGATTAAAATCTTCAATCCAGCATCTTGAGCTCTCTTGGCTAAATAAATATCAGTGGAGATATCATTTTGACCACCACCATAAGAATTACCATTTGCATCATATGGATCAACCCAAAGACGGAATCTAGCGTAATTAGCACCACCATCTTTTAAGATTTTGAATAAATCTGCTTCTTTTCCATCTTCTCCATAGAATCTTCCACCATATTTTTCAACTTCATATAAGGAAGAACAATCGACACCGAAAGCAAAGTCCGAACTCAATTGATTTGTCGGTTGGTTGACATAAATACTTGAATAGTCATATGTCTTAGTATTGGTAGTTGTTCCAACTGTGTATTTATTTGATACTTCTTTGACTTCTAAGCTTTGGTTATCATTTCTATTGAAGATTTGATCATCGACATCAACAATTGTATCACTTTTCTTAGTGCTGCTTTCACTTGATGTTGGGGATGTTTTAGAATTGACATCACTATTAGATGGAGTAACGCTATTTGAATTGCTTTTTTTACCGCATCCAACTAACAAAAAGGGAATTACTGATAATATAAAAATCGATTTCTTATTCATGATTTCCTTTCTTTATCATATCTTGATGATTATGATTTTTTAAATTAGGGGGCAAAAGCCCCCTATTATTAATTGTTAATTAAAGATAATCCTGTTTCAGGATCGAAGAATTGCATGACTTTACCTTCAAAGGTGAGATAAAGATCTTGACCTGCAACCATGCTTTCTCTTTCAGCTTCGGAAAGTTGAATTGTTGGAACACGAACAACAAGTTGAGTCGCATCATCAGTCAATACGTGTAAGTGAAGTTCACTACCCATCATTTCATTGACTTGAATGGTTACATGGATACTTCCTTCAGTTTCTTTGTCTGCTAAGATGATGTGTTCTGGTCTTGCACCTAAGGTGACCTTCAATCCTTCTTCTGGAACTTGAACTTTTTCTCTGAGTAAGTCGACTCTATCGCCATCGACTAAAAGTTTTCCTCCGAAAGCACTGACAAAATATTTTCCTTCTTCTAAGGTTAGAAGGGCAGGGAATGTATTCATTTTTGGAGCGCCGATGAATTCAGCAACAAAGAGATTCTTTGGTTTATCAAAAACTTCATGTGGAGTACCAACTTGTTGAATAAATCCGTCTTTCATGATGACAATTCTATCACCGAGAGTCATAGCTTCAGTTTGATCATGAGTGACATAAACGAAGGTAGTTTGAATCTTTTTACGAAGAAGAATGATTTCAGCACGCATTTGGTTACGTAACTTTGCATCAAGATTTGAAAGAGGTTCATCCATTAAGAAAACTTTACAATCTTTGACCATGGCACGACCTATAGCAACACGCTGTCTTTGACCACCTGATAAAGCCTTTGGTTTACGAGTTAAATAATCAGTGATACCTAATACTTCAGCTGCATTTGTAACACGTTCATAAATTTCATCTTGGCTTAATTTTGGACGCATTAAACGAAGTGGGAAAGCCATATTTTCAAAGACAGTTAAATGTGGATATAAAGCATAGTTTTGGAAGACCATTGAAATATGTCTATCTTTTGGTTGAAGATCATTAACTACTTCACCATCGATTTCAATAGTACCTTCGCTGATTTCTTCAAGACCAGCAATCATACGAAGAGTGGTTGATTTACCACATCCTGATGGACCGACAAAAACGACAAATTCCTTGTCAGCAATAGTAAGATCAAAATCATGAACGGCGACAACGCCACCTTGATAAATCTTCTTAACACCTGTAAGTTTAACTTCTGCCATAATTTTCTCCTCTATCCTTTGACGGCGCCACCTGTGACACCTTCAACATAATATTTTTGTAATAAGATAAATAATAAAGCGACTGGAACTGCTACGATAACACCACCAGCACAAAAAGCAGAATAGTTAGAAGTTAAGGAAGCATCTGTACCAATCATATTTTGAAGACCAACTGCAACGTTGAATCCATTAGGATTATTAAATGCGATGTATTTTGCAAAGACGAAATCACCCCATGGAGCCATAAATGCTGTCAATAATGTATAAATAACAATCGGCTTTGAAAGTGGAAGAATGATCTTGAATAAGACCTGAGCATTTGTTGCTCCATCGACTCTTGCAGCTTCATCCAAACTCTTTGGAAGAGTGTCGAAGAAACCTTTAGAAACATAATATCCCATACCTGAGCTTGCACAATAGACTAAGATTAAACCAGGAACAGCATTTTGTTGAGTAAGATTTAAATCTGCTAAGACACGGTAGAGAATAATCATTGTGAGCATACCTGGGAACATACCAAGGATCAACATGAAATTCATCAAGAATTTACGACCTTTAAAACGGAGACGAGATAATGTGTAACTCATACATAAGACAATAAGTGTTTGAATGATAGATGTACAAACTGCCATGATGAGAGTGTTTAAGAACCAGTGAACGAATTGAATATTTGTTGTTTTTGTAAATAGCTTAACATAATTATCAATTCCCCATTGTTTTGGCCAAAAATAACCGTGAGGGGCAGTGGTTGCTGTTTCAAAACTATCGAAAAAGATACCGACAAATGGAAGCAACCAAATGATTGTCATAAGAACAAGAAGAATATAAATTCCTGTGTTAGCAAGCACCTTTTTGGTGTGCATACCCATATGACGCTTTTCTCTAGTTGCAAGAGAATAATTTTCTGTATCTGTCATTATTGATAATCCTCCTCGTGTTTATTAGAAGGCATAAGGTTATAAACCACTAAAGATAAAATAGCAGCGACTAAGAAGACCAAGATACCGATGACAGAAGCCATATAATATTTAGAATCTGTATCAGTTGTAATTTTGAATAACCAAGTGACAAGCAAATCAGTATAACCTACAGATCCTTGAGCACCTGAAGCTGCTGGATTTGTTGGACCACCCGCTGTAAGCAAGTAGATAACATTGAAGTTATTCATATTTCCAATGAAAGAAGTCAATAAGTAAGGTCCAGTGACAAAGAGCATATATGGAAGAGTGATCTTTGTATATTGTTGCCAAACATTAGCGCCATCAATTCTTGCAGATTCATATAAATCAGCAGGAATGTTCATCAAAATACCTGTAGAGATGAGCATCAAATAAGGAATACCAATCCAAATGTTGATGAAGATAACTGTTGCTCTTGCCCAATGTGGATTGTCATAGAAACTGAAATTTTGAATACCGAACCAGTCTTTAAGTTTAGCAACAACAATACCGTTGTTTGCAAACATTTTTGAGACATAAAGCAAAGAAATAAATTGTGGAATTGCGATGGTTAAGACTAAAACAGTTCTCCAGAATTTTTTCAATTTAATTCCTTTTTTGTTGATCATAATTGCAACTAACATACCTAAAAAATAGTTAGAGAATGTTGCAAAGAATGCCCAAATCAATGTCCAAGTAAGAATTTCACCAAAAGCTGCGGAATAAGCTTTGTTTCCACTATTCCAATTCAACATCGTATTGAAGTTATCCCACCCTACCCAATGGAATAGATTGTTGTTATAACCATCGGCAGCACCACTATAATTTGTAAATGCTACAAGAATCATGAATATGATTGGTAAAACAGTGAAGACAGTGATACCTAAAACTGGTAATGCAAGAAGTGTCTTGTGGAATTTATCATCGATTAATGAATGTAAATCATCTTTTCCACTCTTTAATGGTTTTCCACTAGCTAAGATTTCTTCTGCAATTTTATTTTGCTTGACATTAAGTCTCCAAGTATAAATGAAAGCAAGAATAAAGAATATAGTCAATACTGCATAAAGAAGAATTCTAAAGGAATTATCATGATAAACGGTAACATAAGTATCTAAGATTTCATCATATTGTTCTTCAGGTCCTTGTTTTCCTAAAGATGGTAACATGCTAAGCCAATAAATACCCCCTTGTGGTAAACACATGAAGACCACAAATACTGCTTCAAAAATAAAGAATAAAGAACCTCTTAATATTTGTCCTCTAGCAATGGAACCAAATCCCATTATTAGAAATGATATACGGGTTTTCCAATCACCATTTTTGAAAGTGCTGATTATATCAAGAATATTATTTGCTATAAAAAGACCGAGCCATTTGAGTCCTGCCCAAATTTTCAGCCCTAAATTTTTAAACCATTTTGGTATTCCACAAAAGAAGTTTAAAAACTTGTAGCAAAATTTTTGCCATTTGCTAAGTTTCAAATACTCCAAATTACTATATTGTTTCATAGGAAGCCTTTCTTATTTTAATATGGAATAAAAGGGTCGGGGTAAACTACGACCTCGACCCTTTTTAAGAAATCAAACTAATAATTAATCAATTAATGTAATTGTACCATCAGTGACATTACCAGATGCATCGACTGTTGTAACAAGTTGAACTTTCTTGGTACCTGCATTTTCGGCAGTGATTTTGAAATTTTCGCCACCATCACCAAAGGAAACATCCCAACCCTTACCTTGACGACATTTGAATTCATCACCTTCAGTAAATTCGATTGGGTCAGAAACCCAAGTGTTTGTTGTTGTTTCGGTCATTGGAAGATCCAACTTCCAATCAGTATTCTTTGAGGCAATTTTACCAATAATTGTGAATGCACGCTTTTCTTCCTCGGTCATTGAGAACAAATTGTTAATATCATCTTCATATTTTTGTAAGACTGCTTTGATTTGAGTGACATTATCAGTTTCAGCTTCTTTTAAACCATCAGCAATAACTTTAGCAATATCCCACCAACTACCATGAATTTGACCTTGAGTAGTTGCATATGTATTTTGAATTGCTAATGCAGATAAGGCTGGATTATTTTTGAATTCATCACTTTCTTGAGCTTTCTTGTTAGATGGACCCCAACCTGCTTCTTTTAATCTTTGCATTTGTCCATCATAACCAGTAAGATATTGGGCAAGTTTATGTAAATTTGAAGCTTTTACGGCATCGGATTGTGGTTTGACACCCATAAGTTTATAGCCAGTGTATGAACCCATATGGTATTTATTTCCATCTACTGTGAAACTTGGAAGTGGAGCAACACCCATATTATCTCCAAGGATATTCTTAACATCAGTATATGCCCAAGTTCCAGAGACTAAAACTGCAGATTTTGTAGCAGCATCAAGATCTGATGTTGTACTAGAGGAATGACTTGCAGTAGATTTAACTAACTTTTGAATTCCTCTTGAAGCAATAACACCATTATCGGAGTTATAAGTATCATCAACGCCAGTGAATTTTCCTTTTTCATCAGTTGTCCAATTAGAATGGCATAATTGCTTCATATCCTTATCATAGGCCATGAAGAATGAAGCTAAATACCAAGCGCTAGTATTAGTTTCCATAGAGAAATTATAACCTGCATCTTCACAATCTTGAATCAAATCTTCAAGAGAATCTAGATGTGATTCATCTGTGATAACTTCTTTGTTATAGTACATGAAATAACCATTATCAGCGGTTAAAGGATAAGCATAATAATCGGAACCAGAAGCACAAGCTGCTGCACTAGCGGCAGTATTGTTTTCTTTAACAAATTCAGAAGCTTTAACACCTAATTTTGATAAGGCACCACCTTCAACTAAACGAGAAAATTGATCTTGTGCAAAGCAGTAAATATCTGCACCATCACTGACACTAGTTAACATTTGAGTGGCAGATTCAGCTTCAGTAACACCTACAACTTCATAGGTGTAATTTAAATTATTGTCTTTGTTGAATTGATTGCATAAAGTTTTGAATAAATCAGCAATACCATCAACTTCAGAAACCCAAATCTTAACAGTTTCAGCTTTAGTCGTAGTACCATTATTACTAGTTGGTGTAGAAGTACTAGCTGCATTAGAAGTTTTGTTACAAGATCCAAGTAAAAGACTTGGTGCAACGATAAGTCCCAACATTAATTTTTTATTGATTTTCATAATTCTTTTTGTTCTCCTTTCAATTATGAAGCGAAAGGTTTACATCTTACATTAAGTATAAATTGTAAGCGGTTCGCTCAAAATCAATT
>CAVEQA010000010.1:1387-25545 GCA_963617725.1 Paludibacteraceae bacterium | reverse complement strand
CGTATGATTTTTCGCAGTTGAAAAATGTGATATTATTTAATTAATTTATATAAATTAGTTAATGCTTTTATACTCTTTTTTGTTACAATATTAAAGAAATTTTAAGAAAGGAGGCAAACATGTGTAAAGAATTTATAGCAAAGATTAAAGAAGGTTGCTTTTCCGTACTTCCAATTGCTATTCTCGTCATTGTGCTGACATTTGTTTCTACTGATTTTGCTGCAGATGATATCAGTGTATATCCTAGTCGTTTCGGTCCTGTCTTGGTTGCGTTTATCATTTCAGTTATTCCACTTATTCTTGGTATGGCACTATTCAATATCGGTGCTGAAAAATCCACTGGTAGAATTGGAACTCTTGTCGGTAAGACTTTGACTAAGCGTAAATCGCTTGTATTGCTTTTGGTCATAGGTTTATTAATGGGATTTATGGCTACTATGGCAGAACCTGATTTAGGAGTTCTTGCAGGTAGATTATTCCCTGCTAGTGCTTCTCAAAAATGGATTTTTATTTTTGTAGGTGCATTGGGTGTTGGTGTCTTTTTGATGATTGCTATCATCCGTGTTATCTTAGATAAGAGTATCAAATATTGGTTAGCAATTGGATATGGTGTTGTCTTCATTCTTGCTATCTTAGCAGATCAAGATTTCTTCTCCGTTATGTTTGATGCAGGTGGTGTTACAACAGGTCCAGTTACTGTTCCATTCATTCTTTCTTTGGGTGTTGGTGTTGCTTCTGTTCTTGGTGGCAGCAATGCTGAAGATGATTCCTTTGGTTATTCAGGTCTCTGTTCATTAGGTACTGTTTTAGCTGTCACTTGTTTCTCTATTGTTTTAAGAAAATTAGGTCTTATCAGCATTGAAAAGAGTTTAGGATTAGCAGTTAATGGTGGTGATGCATCTCAAGGTGTTCCTTCACTTTTCTATCAGATTAATGGATGGCAAGGAATCGCTACTGCTTATTGGGAAGCATTCAAAGAAAATGTTATTAACGTTGGTATTTCAATCCTCCCAATTCTTGTTTTCTTTGTAATTTATAATTTCTTCTTAAAGCTCAACAAAAAAGAATTCTGGTCAATCATCATAGGTCTTGTTTATGTCTATGTTGGTCTTGTTTTATTCTTGTTTGCAGCTGAATCTGGTTTGATGTCTGTTGCTTATAATTTGGGTCAAAATTTTGCTTCAGTAACATCTCAAGGCAGACTTTGGGAAGTGTGTCTTGTTTGTTTTTTGTTCGGATTCATTTCTATGTTAGCTGAACCAAGTGTTCACGTCTTAGCTGATCAAGTTTCCGAGGTTTCAAGAGGTAGTATCAATAAGCCTACTATCTTCGTTGCTCTTTGTATGTCTACAGGTATTGCAATCGCTTTGAATGCGGTTCGTACTACTTACAATATCGATATGGCTTTCTTTGTTGTTCCGTTGATGTTGATTGCTTTACTTCTTGCTTTCTTATCTCCTGATATTTATGTTTCTATCGCTATTGATAGCGCTGGTGTTGCAACAGGTACAATGGCTAGTTGTTTCTTCTTACCGATGTTTATCGGATATGCTAAGAAACTTTATGAATCTGATTCAAATTTTGGAAAGATGATTTTAAGAAATGGCTTTGGTATCGTTGGTATCATGTCACTTCTTCCAATTATCTGTATGGAAATTGTTGGTATTTCTTCAGTTCTTAGAACTAAATTTGCTTATCGTAAAGCTCTTCGTGCTGTCTTTGAACCTGATGATAGCCAGATTATCCATTTGCCTTGCTAAAAGGAGTTTAAATTATGTTTTTTAAAAAATCAAAAAAGAAAATAGAAAAGAAAGATCAAAGTGGAAATAGACTTCCTTTTGATAAAAGAGAAAAAGTTTCTGCTCTTTCTTTAGTTGTTACAATTGTAAATAGAAATCAAGGAAATTATTTTGTCAATCAATTTCAAGATGCTGGAGCTAGTCTTTCAATGGTTCTCTTCGGTTATTCGATGCCACCAGTTGAAGTTCAACATCTTCTTGCTATCAATGAAACAAGAAAAGATATTGTTTTATCAATCGGAAGAACTTCTGATGTTGAAAAGATGAAGGCGATTGCTAAAAATAGATTTTCCGTTTCTGAACAAGCTAAAGGTATTCTATTTGCCACCCCAATTGATGGTATTGGTGGAATCTTAGTTTATAAATATCTATCTGATCAAAACAGAGAAGTGAGGGATAATAAAATGACTGAAGAAATTAAATCAAATGATGTTAAAACTGCTTTGAATAAAAAAGATTATTCGTTGATCTTAGCTATTGTCAATAAAGGAAACACCGATCTTGTTATGGAAGCCGCTAGAAAAGCAGGTGCAAGAGGTGGAACTATCACTGTCGCTAGAGGCACTGGAAACCAAGACTTAGCTAAAGAATATGGTATTGTCATTCAACCGGAAAAAGAAATGGTCTTTATCGTTGTTCCAAATGATATCAAAGATAAAGTCATGAAAGCTATTTATGATGATGCTGGTATTTCAACTAAAGGTATGGGTATTGTCATATCACTTCCGATTTCCGATACTATCGGCTTAGATGGCTCTCATCAAGAATATTCTAAAGACTGATGAAACACGATCCTATAAATCATTCTCTTCTTGAAGAATTTCCATATTTAAAAGAAAATTACGAAAAAGTTAAAGATGGAGTGTTTGATTTAGATACTCCATCAACTTCATTCTACGAAGAAATCTTTGTTCCTTATATCATCAAAAATATAAATGAAAATAATAAAGAGGAAGTTAACCATTGTTTTGACTTTGTTGAAAAGATGATGAATGATGAAGATGAAACTGTTCAAGATGTTGCGATTCAATCAGTTCTTTGTGTCTTAGGAGAGAAAAAGATTGATTTAAAAAAGCTTCCTTTAGGAAAAAGAAGCTTAGAATATGTCAAGGATTGGGTCGAGATTTAAAAGAGAGTCATTTGATCATCTTCGATTTTCCAATCAATCGGTGATAAATTTGATTCAATTAGCAATTCATTGACTTTTTTAAAACAATTTGAATTGAAAAATCCTCTACTTGCACTCAAAGGTGAGGGATGTACACATTTGATAATCAGAGAGTTTTCTTTATTTAGAAGGCTCTCTTTTTTTATCGCTTCATTTCCGAAGAAAAGATACACTCTTTTATGATCGTTTAGATTCGATAATTTGGAAATCAAATGGTCAGTGAATTTTGTCCAACCTATTTTTTTCATACTATTCGGTTTACCAACAATCGTTGTCAATGAAGTATTTAAAAGGAGAACACCTTGTTTTGACCAAGGAGATAAATTCCCGTTGGTTTGTGGAATTGAATAACCAAATTCAATATTCAATTCTTTATATATGTTCTTTAAAGATTGTGGTAGTGGTGTGTTTTTAGAAACTGAAAAAGCTAATCCATTAGCGACACCTTTGGTCGGATATGGGTCTTGCCCCAATATGATAACCTTGACATCTTTTGGATTTGTTAAAGATAATGCGTGGTATATTCTTTCTTTAGTTGGAGTTATATCTTCGTTATCATAGGCTGAATCAATGGCTTTTAGTAAGTCATTAAAATAAGGAAGGTTTTTTTCTTCTTCTAAAAAGGAATTCCATTCATTTGGAAATGTTGATAAATCTATATTCATAATTAAAAAAGGCTGCAAGCAGCCTTATAAATTTATTTTTTGAACCATTGATTTTGGATGAAGTCTAATGTTTCATCAAGATTTTCTTCTTCCATAGCTGCGATAGCAAACATGTAGGATGGCATTGGAAGAGCGTCATTGCTTTCGAACTCAACCATATCTCCATCGTTAGCTTCACCTTTGACAATGTAGTATTTGTTATCAGAGAGAAGAAGAAGCTTTTGTTCCTTAACCATCAATACTGTACCTTTTAATTTTGACATATGTTGTCTCCTTTTTTAAATATTATACAAAATTTCAATCTCATTATATATTTATTTTTTTAAATTTGAATTAGAAAGGCGTTACTTTGTTAGAAAAATTTATGATTAAATTTTGATATTTTGCTTTATTTATCGATATATTTTAATTTCTTTCACTTTTAAATTGATTAACGATTTTAAACGGAAAAATAAGATTTTTAAACGTGAATAAATGTAAATCATTTTCATGAGATTTTAAACTTTTCTTTTCGTATAATAGACAAGGATTAAATGAGGTATCTACAATGTATCAAGAATTACAAAAAGGTTGGATTGAAGTTATAACAGGACCGATGTTTGCAGGAAAAAGTGAAGAACTGATCCGTAGAATAAAGACTCTTACATATACGAAAATGAAAATCATCGCATTTAAACCAGCGATTGATAATCGTTATGATGAAACAGCAATTGCATCTCATGATGGTGAAAAATATGAAGCATATGCAATAAGTGATGCTAATGAAATCTTAGAACTTGTTAAACCAGAAACTCAAGTTGTCGCTATCGATGAAGTTCAATTCTTTTCTAATGAGGTAGTTTCTATTTGTGAATCACTCGCAAGTAGAGGTATCAGAGTTATAGTTGCTGGTCTTGATATGGATTTTAGAGGTGAACCATTTGGTCCGATGCCAGAACTTCTTGCAAGAGCTGAAATCGTAACAAAACTCACGGCTGTTTGCACTTGTTGTGGTTGTGCCGCTACAAGGACTCAAAGATTGATTGACAATAAACCAGCTAAATATGATGATCCTATCATCCAAGTAGGTGCTAAAGAATCTTATGAAGCAAGATGTAGAAAACATCATATCGTTCCAGGTAAAGAATAATTCTTTTACAGTATTTTTTAAAAAAATGCCGACAAATTCGAAATATTTATAAACGAGATAAAAGTTTTGTAGTAATTTTTCTATAAAAAGTTAATTTTTTATTGCATTCTTGACTTGAAAGCAATATAATTATCAAGCTAGTTTTGGATCATTAGCTCAGTTGGTAGAGCAACTGACTCTTAATCAGTGGGCCTAGGGTTCGAGTCCCTAATGATCCACCACTTGATAACATCAAACTATTGTTTGTTTATATATAGAAACGATGAATTATTCATCATAGGGTAGCACGAGAGTGCTATTTTTTTATTTATAAATAAATGTTTTACAAATTAACTAAGAAAAATATAATTTCATGTGTATAATTAATTGAATTAAAAATTCAACAAAGTTTATTGTGCGATAAAAACTGTAAATCATATTTAAAGAACTTTTCTATTTCCATCAATAGTTTTGGATTTGGTTGATAGTTATTTATTAATATAAGGACATAAATATGGGAAAATCAAACAAACAAAATTACTACAATCAAAGAAGGAATGGGCAAAAAAAGCCTAATATATCTGAAGTCAATTTAGAGAAATTAGAAGAATCAAAAGAAGAAAAAACTGAAGTTGAAACTCATGCTGAAGAGACTGAAGAAAAAGATTCTGAAATAAAAAATGTCTCAACAACAGGTTTGAATACTGAAGCTCAAGAGATTCCTAGTTCCGAACCTGAAATTGAAGAAGCAAAAGAAAAAACTGAAGCTGATGTCATCAAAGAGGTTGATAAAGATGAAAGATTAGAAAAGAACTTCATCTCTATCAAAAAGAAAAAGAATAAAAAAGATACTGTTGATGACAAGATTCTAGAGAAAGTCGAACGTTTTAATCCGGAGTTCACTTCGGGTTTAAGCGCTAAACAAGTACAACAGAGAATCCAAGAAGGACTTACGAATGTTGATGATACTAATAAAGGTAAAACAATAGTTCAAATCTTCCTCACTAATATCTTTACCTTTTTTAATATGTTGTTATTAGGGATTGCAATCTTATTGATAATCTTTGGAAAAGCAAGACAAACATTATTCTTAGGAGTTGCTGTTATCAATACCGCTATAGGTATTTATCAAGAAATCAAATCAAAAAATACTATTGATAAATTGAAATTAGTCTCTGCACAAAATGTCAAAGTAGTCAGAGACAATAAAACTGAAATCATTCATTCTCAAAATTTAGTTTTAGATGATGTTTATACTCTCAGCAATGGTGATCAAATACCAGCTGATAGTGTTGTCTTAGATGGCAGTTTTGAAGTCAATGAGTCATTGTTAACTGGTGAATCATTGCCGGTTAAAAAGAGAGTTGGTGATAAGATATTTGCAGGTTCATTCATCGTCTCCGGTTCTTGTATTGTCAAGGTTGAAAAGGTCGGAAGATTCAATTACGCAAATACAATTCAAAGCAAAGCTAAAGAATATCAAAAACCAAAATCTGAATTATTAAAAGCCTTAAATTCTATTATTAGAATCATCGGTATCGCTATTGTTCCACTTGGTATTTGTATGTTCTTATCACAATTTTTGCCGATAGTTAAGAGTTCTGCTTTTATAAATACATCTGAAAATGTTTATAAAGCAATGTCTGATGCTGTTGCTAAAACTGCAGGTTCCATTGTTGGTATGATTCCTTCTGGTATGTATCTTTTGACCTCAATTGCCTTAGCAGTTGGCGTTATGAATTTGGCAAAGAAAAATACTCTTGTTCAAGATATTTACTGCATTGAAATGTTAGCTAGAGTCAATGTCTTATGTTTGGATAAAACAGGAACTCTCACTGATGGTACTATGAAGTGCAAAGAAGTCTTGATGATCGATAATCGTTATGATGTTAAAAAGGTCATGGGAAGTTATTTGAATTCTTTTAAAGAAAGCAATCAAACAAGTGTCGCTTTGATGTCTGCTTATCCTTTGAGAAATGATTATCATATGAAGACATCAATTCCATTTTCTTCGGCTAGAAAATATTCAGCTGTCACTTTCTTTGATGAAGGAACATTTGTCTTAGGTGCTCCTGAATATGTATATAAGACCAAAGATAGAACGGTTGCTAAATATATCGCTGATAAGGAAAGTGCTGGGTATCGTGTTGTTATGCTCTGCCATGGTGATTTTGAAATCAGAGACGGGGAACTTCAAGGAAAGGTTTCTCCAGTTGCAATCTTTGTCTTAGCTGATCACATCAGAAAAGAAGCTCCTGAAACTATCAAATGGTTCACTGATAATGATGTTGAAATTAAGATTATCTCAGGTGATAATCCACTGACTGTTTCTGAGATTGCTAAACAATGCAATGTTCCTAATGCTGAAAAATGTATTTCATTAGAAGGTTTATCTGTCAATGATGTCGCTTCTTTAGTTGAACAATATACTGTATTTGGTCGTGTCACTCCAGAACAAAAATCTGCGATTGTTGCAGAATTGAAGAGAAGAAAGAAAACTGTCGGTATGACAGGTGATGGTGTCAACGATATTCTTGCTATGAAACAAGCTGATTGTTCTATCGCAATGGCCAATGGCTCAAGTGCTGCTAGAAATGTCGCTCACCTTGTTCTTCTCGATTCTAATTTTGCTTCGATGCCAGCAGTTGTCGCCGAAGGTAGAAGAGTTGTCAATAACATTCAAAGATCAAGTTCTTTGTTCTTGATGAAGACTTTCTTTACTATCGTTATGACTTTGATTGTTGTCATATCTGCTCTTGTTCCAGGTCATGCTCTCAAATATCCGTTTGAAACTAACAATATTATGATTATGGAAACTATCGGTATCGGTATTCCATCCTTCTTCTTAGCCTTACAAAAGAATAATTCCTTGATCAAAGGTCACTTTATTAGAAATACTTTCTCAAGAGCGATACCTGGTGCTTTATGTCTTTTAAGCGCTATCTTGATCAATTATGCATTGAGGTATTCGGGTTTCTTAGAGATTGGAAGCGAGAGCGTTGATAATATGGCTTTTACAACATTCTGCGCTATTACGATGTCAATTGTTTCTTTAGGTATGGTCTATAATGCTTGTGCTCCATTTAACACTTACAGGTTTATCTTATTCAGTTCGACATTCTTATTATTCTTACTTTTGACCTTTGTCATGCCGTTTGTTCCAGCGTTTACCAATAAAATACCTAGTGAATTTGTTGGTTTAGATTGGAATTTATCGACAGAATTGACGGGAACGACTTATTGGTATATGAATAAATACATGTATCTAGTTCTTATCATCTATGCTGTCGGTATGCCAAATTTATGTACGATATTGATTGATTCCTTCGCTAAGATGAGAGGTGAAAATCCTAATTCTATTCTTTTCAACATCATTCAAAATACTTTCGATAAAAAATTCAAACATTCTAAGGAAAAGAAAGAAAATAACTGAATTCCTATTTGAAAACCCCTTACATTTAGGTGTGGAAAAACAAAAATAAAAAATATATAATATTATAGTGTTGCTATTATTAAAGGAGAAACCAACCATGAATTTAATCACAGATGAAGAATTATTAAACAAAATACAAGAAGTTGCTGATGCAACTAGCAAAAACTTTATTCGTCCTGCAAGAATGTCTATCATTCATAGAGAACCAACAGTCGATGGTGAAAGAGTTTTAGCTTTAGGCTCTGATATGCCGGTTCTTGTCTATCGTGTTTTTAATGTTGATAAAGATGGTAATGTCACAGAGGATGGCAACATTCAAAATTCTGTCGAACAAACAAGACATTACAATGCTGATATCAAGCCAACTTTAAAACTTGTTCCACCAGCTGTTGAAGAATCAAATGAATATGCTATCGAAGTTGAAAATAAACTTGAATCTGGTGCTGTTGAAGTTTCTTTAAAATCTACAACTGGTAGAGATATCAAGATGATTGAAGTTTATCGTTACTATGATTATGTTTCAAAGATTTTCTTTGTTTCCTGTATCGGTACTAGTTTTGGTGGACAATATTTATTCTCTGTCACTCCAGATTCTAAACACTTAAAGCTTGTCATCGCAAATGATCCAGAACTTCGTAAACGTGTTGATATGATCACTGAACTTTTACAAGCAAGACTTCTTCCATCATATAAGACTATCAATGATGCTGCTCAATTATTGAGCGGTAATGTCAAAGCCCATATCAAGCTCAATGATGGCAATGGTGTTGAAACTGAATTCAATTCTACTTTCTGTTATGATGATCCAGAAACTCAAACTAGATTTGCTTTCTTTGCTAATGAAAAAGATGAAAAGCAAGGTGTCATTTTGGTTTCTGATATCTTTGACAATAATAAACTCATTCTCTCCAATCAGTGGAGTGATGAACAAAAAGCTGCTGTTGATAAATTCAAGGCTCTTATGAAAGATAATCCAGAAGAATTTAATAAACATGCATGTTCTTTCTTTGCTGATGACCTTGATTTCCGTTACAAGGCCTTCAAAGATGGTAAGCTCAAGCCAAGAACTGAAGAAACTCCAGTTACAAAGGCTGAATAATATTATCGATTTCTATAGGTTCTTCTTTTATAATAGAAGAGCCTATTTCTTATTTATGGGAGGTAAAAATGTCAAGAAATTTAATTGTTAGAAATGGTTTGGATTTGGAAGCTAGATTCTCAACAATCGGGGCAGGACTATTGAGTCTTACTTATAAAGGAGTCCCAGTTATTCTCCAACCAAAAGAATTAGATGTATTCAATAATTCTACTCACTATTATGGAAAAACACTCGGCAGAGTCGGTGGAAGAATTCCTGCTCATTTTAATATTGGAAAACTTGATTATGAAGTAGTTGCCAATGAAGAAGGCGGAATTAATTGTCACGGCTCTGGTTTAGAATCATTATCATTTAAAAAATGGAATGTGTATATTGCTAATCAACCACAAGGAAACTATATCATCTTCACTTATTTATCTAAAGATGGCGAAGCAGGATTCCCTGGTAATGTTGAGTTCAAAGTAACTTATTTCTTACCAGTTGATAAAAATGAAATTCACGTATATCAAAAGGCTAGCAGCGATCAAGATACACCGATAGCTATGTCTTTCCATCCTTATTTCAATCTCGGACAAGAAAAGGATGTTAACAGTTACACTCTTCAAGTCAAAGCTTCTAAATATGGTGCCTTTAAAGAAGGAACAGAACTCATCGAAAAAATTGATGACATTCCTTCTTATTTAGATTTTAGAAAGGCCTCCAAATTAAAAGGTAAATTGGATAAGATTAAAGAAGCTATTCCATTCCCAGGTACTATCGATCATTTCTACCTTTTTGATGACAAGAATTTTGAACAGCCTCAGATCATCCTTTCAAATGGAAAGACAAAGCTTGAAGTTTTGACTGATTATGAAGGCGCTAATATCTATGTTGATTGTTCGATGAGCGATGAAGAATTTGTCAATAGACCTGGCTTACTCAATCGTAGGGCTATCGCTATTGAACCACAAAATAATAGAATTCCATTCTCTTCTATCATTTTAAAAGCTGGTCAAAAATATTCTCATTCGATGATCTATCGTTTCTCTGATGTCGAAAAATAGAGGTCTTATTTATGGATTTGAAAGAACAATTAAAAAATATTCCGGATTTGAGTGGTGTACCTGCTGTCGCTCTTGAAACTACTGTTTTGACTCATGGTATGCCATATCCTCAGAATGTAGAATGTGCTCTTGCTTGCGAAGAGATGATCAGAAAGGCTGGTGCTGTTCCATATACTATCGGTATCATTGATGGTCAAATTAAAATTGGTCTAACCAAAGGAGAGATTGAAGCTCTTGGACAAAATCACTCCGCTATCAAAGTTTCAAGAAGAGATATTCCTTATTGCATTGCAAATGGACTCACTGGTTCTACTACTGTCGCTGCAACGATGATTCTTGCTAATCTTGCTCATATTCGTGTCTTTGCAACAGGTGGTATCGGTGGTGTTCATCGCGGATTCAATGAGACGATGGATGTCTCAGCTGACTTGAATGAATTTGCAAGAACTCCTGTCAATGTTGTCTGTGCTGGTCCTAAAGCTATTTTAGATATTCCTAGAACTTTAGAATATTTAGAAACTCAAGGAGTTGCTGTTATCGGTTATCAAACTGAATATATGCCACTTTTCTATACGAGAAGTTCTGATTATAAACTCGATTTGAGTGCTAAGGATGCTAAAGAAATCGCTGAGATGATTTCTATCGGTGATGATTTGAATTTAAATCAAGGAAATCTCATCGTAAATCCTATTCCTGAAGAATATTCTCTTGATTACAACTGGATGGATCAAAGAATTCAAGAAGCCTTAAAGATGATGGAAAAAGATAAGGTGACAGGAAAAAGAGTCACTCCATATCTTCTTGATAAACTTGTCTCTCTCACAGAAGGTAAATCGCTTGTTTCTAATATGTCTCTCATTGAAAATAACGCATATGTTGCGGGTTTAATCGCTAAAGAATTAAAAAATATTAAAAAATAAGCAAAAAATTAAAAAAAATTAAAAATCATTATGTGATTTGATTTAATAATGTTGAAAATTTAGTTATAATACTAAAAGGTCATAAATTAAAGGAGATTAATATAATGGCTAAAATTAATTATGTACATGGTCGTGAAGTTTTAGATTCCCGTGGTAATCCAACTGTTGAAGTCGAAGTCGGCTTAGAAGATGGTACCTTAGCAAGAGCTATCGTTCCTTCTGGTGCTTCTACTGGTGAATCTGAAGCTCTTGAATTAAGAGACGGCGACAAGGCTAGATTCGGTGGTAAGGGCGTTTTAAAAGCTGTTGAAAATGTCAACACAAAACTTGCTCCAGCTGTTATCGGTTTAGAAGCTACCAACCAAGTATTAGTTGATGAAACTATGCTCAAGTTAGATGGCACACCATTCAAGAAGAATCTTGGTGCTAATGCTATCTTAGGTGTTTCCCTTGCTACTGCAAGAGCTGCTGCTATGTCTCTTCATATGCCACTTTATCGTTATATCGGTGGTGTTAATGCTAAGACATTACCAACCCCATGCATGAATGTTATCAATGGTGGTGCTCATGCTCAATCTACAGTTGATTTCCAAGAATTCTTCATCATTCCTGCCGGTTTTGCTACCTTCCATGAAGGTTTAAGAGCTGGTGTTGAATGCTTCCATGCTTTACAAAAGGTTGTCAAAGCTCATGGATATGAAACTGGTGTCGGCGATGAAGGTGGTTTCGCTCCTTCTTGCAAAGAAGGTAATGAAGAACCATTAGCTTTAATCGCTGAAGCTGTTGAAGCTGCTGGTTATAAGCTTGGTGAACAAATCTTCTTAGGTATGGATGTCGCTTCTAGTGAATTCTATGAAGGAAATGGTGTCTACAACCTCAAGAAGTCTGGTGAAGGAAAGAAGACAACTGAAGAGATGATCCAATACATGGAGAAACTCGTCACTGATTATCCTTCTATCGTCACTATCGAAGATGGTCTTGCTGAATCTGATTGGGAAGGCTGGAAAGAACTCACCAAGAGACTTGGTGGCAAGATTCAACTTGTCGGTGATGATTTATTCGTCACAAATCCTGATTTCG
The DNA here is from genome assembly GCA_963617725.1 of Paludibacteraceae bacterium. GTDB lineage: Bacteria > Bacillota_I > Bacilli_A > RFN20 > CAG-288 > Enterosoma. The sequence continues at coordinate 13,230 of CAVEQA010000010.1, read as the reverse complement.
TCAAGAAGGGTATTGTCAATGATGTTGCCAATTCTGTCCTTATCAAGGTTAACCAAATCGGTACATTAACTGAAACTCTTGATGCAATTCGTCTTGCTCAAACCAATGGTTATACTTGTATGGTTTCTCACCGTTCTGGTGAAACTGAAGACACAACTATCGCTGATTTAGCAGTTGCTGTCAATGCTGGTCAAATCAAGACTGGTTCCGCTTCTAGAACTGATCGTATGGCAAAATACAATCAACTTCTTAGAATCGAAGAAGAACTTGGTTCTGAAGCTAAATACCTCGGTATCCACGCTTTCAAGAACAGAGAATTCTAATCTCTAGTTAAAAAAATACTGCATAGTACCTGAATTTTTTAGGTTGCTATGCAGTTTTTATTTGGTTTTGAAGTAATAATTACTACAAGTTTTACAGTTAAATTTAAAAATGTCGATGAATGCGAGAGTTTTTGAATTTAAAATTAGGTTTTTGTAGTAATTATTCTTAAAGTCTACTTCTCTTTTTGATGAATTTGGGAGTGGAACAAAGCTATTTTTGGATTACTATAGATATACAAGTGGAAAATAATATTTGATTTTATCTTCTGTAATTGCTTTCATAATCTCTAAAGTCTTTAGTTAACTATAATATTTTTTTGTTTTTAATTAGAGGATTATTATGAAATCTAACATTATCAAAAAATTATTTGAACCAGTTGATTTGACCCATGGAAAACCGATGAAATCAATTTTGATTTTCATGCTTCCAATTTTATTATCGTTGATTTTCCAACAAGTTTACACCATCAGTGATGCTGCTATTGTCGGACAAACTCTTTCTAAACCAGAAGTTGCAGGTGTCAATGATGTCTATTGTTTGTTCTATATTGTCATTCAATTCGCCTTCGGTTGTACAGCTGGATTTTCGGTTGTAACTAGCAATAAAGCAGGTGCTAATGATAAAGAAGGGATTCGTAAAAGTTTTGCAACTCAAATCGCTTTGTCATTTATCATTTCTGTTATTCTCACTGTTATTGTTCTTCCTATCACTCCATATTTATTGAAGATTATCGGTATTGAATCTGATAATGAAGTCTATCAGTATGCATACGGATATTTATTCATCATCTACGCTGGTCTTTTCTCACAGGTCTTCTACAATCTTGCAGTGTCTGTTTTAAGAAGTATCGGTGATAGTTTTGCTCCATTATTATTCTTGATCGGTTCAACAATTCTCAATATCGGTTTAGATTTCTTATTCATTGTAAGTTTTAAATGGGGAGTTCAAGGTGCTGCTTTTGCAACTATTATCGCGCAATTTATCGCTGCACTCCTTTCATTCATTTATTCATTTAAAAAATACGATTATTTGAGAGTTAAATTATCTGATTTCAAATTGAATAGAAAAGATGTTTTTGAACATTTAAAGCTCGGTCTTCCACTTGCGTTCCAATTCTCAATTCTTGCAATCGGTCTTATCATTCTTGAAAAGGCAGTTATTAAATTTGATACTAACGGTATTCAAGATGCACAAGTTGGCTATGGTGCTGCTGTTAAATTCAATGATTTTATGATGACACCATTTGTCGCTTTAGGTTCTGCTTGTTTATCATACAATGGACAAAATTATGGTGCTAAGGATGCTAAACGTATCCGTGATGGCCTTAAGGCTTCTTTGATTTTAGCGTTTATCTTTTACATCGTAATCGGTGGAGCTACTATCTTATTATCTATCGATGGTTTCTATGCTCGTTTCTTCTTATCAGAAACTTCTTTGAATGATAGAGTTAGATTCTATGCTTCTACTTATATGTTTGTTGATGCTAGTCTTTATATAACTCTTGCTTTGTTATTTGTCTTTAGAAATACGCTTCAAGGCTTAGGTAAATCTATTTATCCATTTATCAGTGGCATTGCAGAAATGATCGGCCGTTGCATTATTTGTGCATTCCTTCCTAAACTCGTCGATTCTGCCAATCCGACAAGTGATAAAGCTTTCTTAGCTCTTTGTTTCTCTGATTCAATGGCTTGGACATTGGCTATCATCGTTATGGGATATGGAATTGTAAAATATATTTTCAAAAATAAAATTGAAAGAGAATTGTATCTTTCTAATCAGATTAAATAAAATGTAATAAAAGAGCCATCACCTCAGGCTAGGTGGTGGCTTTTCATATATTCATAGGCTTTTTTCAGTGTTTCTTTATCAGTGTCAAAAGTGACTTCACTGATAGCTTTATCGATATCTACCCAATTTGTTTTAGTGACTTCTTCAAGCTGTGAAATGATATTTTCACTTGTTGCTTTTGCTAAATAGAAAGTGACATATTTATAAACACCTTCTTTTGGACTATAAGAAATTGTATGGGAGAAATTCATATCGAGTTCAACATCTAAATTTGTTTCTTCTTTTATCTCTCTTAAAGCACATTCTTTTTCGGTTTCACCTTCTTCGATATGCCCTTTAGGAATTGATATATGACCTAGAGTCATATATTCGATTAAAAATTCTACTTTATTTTCTTTTTTTCTATAAACGACTGCTCCATAACTGTATTCTGTTTTCATATGTCCTCCATGTTATGTTAGTGAATTTTGTCTCTTACGATAGTTTCTATAATAAGAATCGTGGATGATGACATCGTCTTTTTTATTCGACATTTCATAAGCAGCTTGGCTTATTAAGAACAATTCGAAGATACCTAAGTTGAAGAAGGTATTATCGATGAGTCCGATCATTTCAAATAATAAGAGAAAGACTAAATAAATCCATTTATTAGGTGTATCTTTTCTAATTGCTGTGACATAAAGTTTTAATTCATATAAGAAATAGAAGAAAAGACCAAAACTACCGGAGCTTACCATTATTGTCAAAATAGTATTTGAAGCGAAGACAAAGGTGTTATTACCATTTGAAAATGTTGTGATTGAAGTTCCGACATACGGATTTGAAAAGAATGAGGAAACCGCACTTTCAAACATTGTTTTTCTCATTCCTTCTTCATGGAAGAGGTTGAGTGATTTCAAAGCTTCTAACAATCTATTTGAGAATTGTTTATTGAAAACTAACATCAAAACTATCGTTGCACCTATTGAGATGATTGTTATCAATGAGATGTATGAATATAATTTCCCGTAGCTTCTAAATGATAATAATATCAAAGGAATAAATGCGAATAATAATGACAGAAGTGATGAATCGGTAGAGAGAATGAAGACAGAGGCTAAAACGAATATTTCGCCGATGATCCACGGCCATTTTTTTAGGTAGATGAGAATTCCGTAGAAAGGAATTGTCATACATAGAAGAGAACTAGCTGATTGAAGAGTATACGACCATCCAAGTGTGAATGTCTCTGGTGAGATTGAAAATCCGTTTTTAAAGTAAAAAGTGAAGATTTCAAGTGTAATCACAAGAGAGAACGAACAAATAGATTCACAAAGATAGGGGAAACTATCATCTCTACCAATTGTCGTACAAATCAAACTATAAGATAGACATTCGATAAGCATAAAGAAGATGAATAATAAAGATGAGGTATCGAAGAAATCGTTTTTAATAGCATTGTAGAAAAAAGATATCAGCATAGAACCTATCAAAAGCATCAGTTCTACCATCAAATCACCTTTTTTAAATTCTAATTTGTGGAAGATGATGAATAAAACTATTGATAGTATAGGAACAAATGCCATGATGAACATGATAGGTGAGATTGTTGAGATTGAAATATCTTTTTTTTGTGCAATGATAGGTAAGATAAAAAATGGTAAATATGTCTTTCCTTCATTTGTTAATAAGGGAAGAAATGAAAGAAGGGCGTAGATGGATGCTAAAACATAACCTACAGGTGTAGGAAGCAACCATATGAGATATGTCAACAAGGCAAGAATCAATATCAAATAGTAAGATGATGCGTAATATTTAATCTTGTCGATAAAGGTATTAATTTTCATACTTAGAGTATAACACAATGGATTTTTAAGTTTTGCTTAATTTTTTTTCTCTTTGATATAATATAATAACTTGGTAAACAAACATGGTAATATTTAACAATCAAATGGATTATAATCCAACACTTACAAAAAAAATAAAAAACATCGTTCATAAACTCTTCATTCGGCCGACCTATCCTGTTTTGACATTTTATTTATTATTGATAACAGGAATAGCATGTTTTATCGTAACATGGCTAGATGCTGGCTTTGTTGTTCCATTATACGGCGATTATAATATTCAAATGATGAATCTCATCTATGATGCGTATGATGACTGGCATGTCTTTTATGAGACTGGACATTTCATTCAATGGGATCGAAGCGTATTCATCGGCATTGATAATGTGGGTGGTAACTCATTTTATTATCTATTTGATCCGTTTATGATCATCGCAACATTCTTCCCGCGAGATTGGTTACTTGTAGAGCAAGGTATTTCTTTCGTATTGAAGATGGCCTTAGGAGGTATGTTCTTCTACTGGTATCTGGGTGAGTTTAAACTTTCACCTAGAATCAAGATGATCGGTGCTATTTGTTTTGGTTTTAACGGATACATCTTCCAATATCTTTGGTTCCATTTTATCGAAGTTGAAACATTCTTCCCCCTTGCTTTATTAGGCGTTGAGAAATTGATCAAGAAGAAAGATCCTCGATATTTGATGGTTGGATTCTTACTCATCGGTTTATGCAATTATTTCTTCTTTGTCGTCTATATGTTAGGTGCATTCATCTATTGGTGCTTTAGATATTTACAAGATATTTTTAGAAGAACTAGAAATGATAATTACGCAATCTTAGGTGTTTCATTCTTCGGATTTTTGATTGCTGTATTCATGGGGTGTATAACTCTCTTACCTGGTATGACATTAGCTTTGAATATGCCAAGAGTAAATAACGCTTCTTATCTTAGCAATATCCTCAATGCTGAGGGATTTAAAGGTAAATTAGATGCTCTTTTAACCTATTCATATTCATTCAATAAATTGACTCCTATTTTCAATATTATCTTTGCTCCTAATAATTGTTTTTATTCGAATATTTTGCCTGTTTATTGGTATGACAACTTATCAGGTAGTATGTATGTTACAACTCCTATCACCATCTTATTTTTCACTTCTTTCATCCAATCCATCAAGGATAAGAAGATATCTCATATCATCGGAATTCTTCTCACTTGTTTCTTAGTTTTCACACCATTTGGTTTCTATTTCTTCTCAGGATTTACAGTTGGATACGCTCGTTATTTCATCCTTCCAATGTCTTGGATGTTGACCTATTCTTTGATCACTCTTTCAAAAAGAAGAGAGATATCAAGAACAACATTTGATTTAGGTTTTGCGCTTGCCATTTTAATGATGGGAATCTGTTTCATTCTCGATTTATACTATATGAATAATTATGAATCAATCGGTTATTCTGATGGTACTAATTGGGATTATCGAATCTATGAAATCATTATCACTATCATCTGGGCATTTGTCATCTATTTAGTTTTAAGACCATTTTTCCATAAGAAACAATTCAATGCTATTATGACATTCTTATGCATGGTTGATGTCATTGCCTTTGCTAATGTTGTCATCTATTGTCAAGGATATTGCGATATGTCTACCTATGCTGGTGGTAAGCAAACTATCCAAGATGAGAGTTATATCGCTGAAAAATTAAAAGAATCAGAAGGAAATGATTTTTATCGTATTTATTCTGAGAATCAAGCAAATAACAACATCAATATCAATATGAGAGAAGGATTCAACGGTATCGGTGCTTTCCATTCTGTCTATGCCTTTGCAGCTCAGGACTTCATCGATCGTTCTCGACTTCCTTTCTATTATCATGATTGGGAGATGGCTACTGTCAATCAAAGATATAATATGGAAACATTTTTAGGTATGAAGTACTATTTCATCTCTAAAGATAATTTCACTTACAATAAACAAAATCAGGTGCCAGATACATATAATAATGTTCCACTTGGATATAAAAATATCCTTGATTTGACCCAAGATGAGATGAAAGACTTAGGTGTTACATATTCTGACGAACTTCTCACTTATTTGAAGAGTGATGATTGTAAAAAGGCGTGTTATGTCAATTTGAATTTTATCGATACTGGTTTCAGTTTTACTGAAGCTATTGATACTGATTGGTTATATTATAAAAACGGAAATGAGACCTATAACCGTTATGAAGATATCAATGAATATCCTCTTCTTCGTTATGCGATGTTAGATCATGAGGATTATGAATCATTAGTTGATGAGGGTGTATTTGAAAAGAATAAGTTCCATGTCAATGGAGTTAAGAAGGAAATCACAGAGACTGATAAGAATAAACAATCAGTTCAGTTCTCGAATATGCTTGTCTCAACTTCTGATTATGAGGAGAATAAATCAACCCCAATTCAACGTTTCTATGGTTCTTCAAAAGTTGAAGCTACAGTATATGCATCTAATTGGCCAGCTACTGATAGAAATGCAACTGGTGAATATCTGATGGATGTTGTCGATGGCAAGAATATCTTCTATGATGATGCTTATGATTCAAAAGGTAATTTGATACCTTCATTGAGAACTTGGGCAAGACAAAATCCATTCTTATATAAAAATGGAATATATCCAGCAGATACTAAGTTTGATTATTTCACTAAGAGAAAAGATGATGGAACTTATTACGAAAATGGAAATAAAGTCTATTACAATGCTAAAGTTGTCTACAAAGCTATCGAGTATAAATATGTCGAAGGAAGACTTACAAAGACCTATACTACATTTGGTAAGAAGATAGACGGAAATGATGGTTATTATATCTCCATTGATGATACTAACAACATGGATTGGAGATTATATGATGAAAACGATAATTTGATTGAAAGTGCTAGACATCCATATCACGACTATAAGAGAGCACATGGCTATTATTCAAGTGTTCCTGTTAAGACAATTGTCGGAGTCACTAGATCTGGAACTAAAGATGAGATGGTAACACTTCATTCACCATCGATATATGTACAACCATATTCTGATTATTTGAAGGCGATAAAGAATCTCAAAGACAATGCTATTTCAATCATCGATAGAAATGATGATATGGTACATTTTAAAACGGATTATACAAGTCAACGATTTGTCGTTTTAAATTATCCTAATGAAAAAGGCTGGACTATCAAAGAAAAGGTTGCAGATAGTAAAGAAACCAGTGGTTATTCTTATAAGAAAGTTAAAACTTATAAAGCACAAGGTGGCTTTGTCTCATTTGTCGCTGAAAGCGGAGAACATGAATACATACTTGCTTATTCAAATACTTCATTTATGATTGGCGGAATGATAACCGCACTTGGATCATTTATAACGTTCATCACTATTTGTTTGATGTCGAGAAGAAAGAAAGAAGGAAATCCATATGTCTTATCTTTAAAGGCTGGATTTGAAAATGAAATTTTAAAGGAGAAGTGGGATTATGAAGATTGTCAAGACCTCGGAAAAATTAAAAGGTAATATCTGTTATTTTCAATCAGGTGGACCGACTGCTGTCATCAATTCTTCTTATAAGGGATTATTAGATGCTTATAAGAAATTGAATTCTAAAAAGAAATTTTATATTTCAGAATTCGGAATCGATGGTCTTATCAAAGGTAAATTAGTAGATGTATCTGAATATGACAGCTCGAAATTGAATACAAGATGCGGAAGTGTTTGTGGTTCTTTGAGATTGAAACTCAAAGAGAACGACGCAAATTTTGATAAGATTATAAAAACGTTAGTCAAATTTGATATTCATTATCTATTTGCCAATGGCGGAAATGATTCAATGGATACATGTTATAAGCTTTCGTGTCTTATGAAAGAAAGAGGATATGACTGCATTGTCATCGGAATACCAAAGACAGTCGATAATGATTTACCATTGACTGATCACACTCCTGGATATGGAAGTGCTGCTAAATATATCGCTAATTCTATCATTGAAATTGCAATCGACGATATGACCTATCAAAAAGGAAGAATCAACATCATCGAATGTATGGGTAGAGATTCTGGTTATTTGACTGCTGCAAGCAGTTTAGCAAGTTTGAGAAATGTCAAACCGGATTATATCTATGTTCCAGAAGTTGCTTTTGATTTAAAAAATGAAATCAAAAAATGGGAGATGACCTATAACAAAAAAGGTCGATGTTTGGTCGTTGTCTCTGAAGGTATCAGAGATGAAAATGGAACTCTCATCTCTGCAAGTAAGACTGCAGATAGTTTTGGTAATGTCCAAATGGGTGGTGTCGCTAACTATCTATCTTCTCTTGTTACCAAGGATGGATATAAGTCACGCGGAATTGAATTATCAATCCCTCAAAGGGCTGGTTCAATTCTTTTATCTAAAACCGATGTCAAAGAAGCTATGGAAGTTGGAAAGAAAGCATTAGCCCTCGGTATCAAAGGAATTGATGGTGTAATGGTTACAATTGAAAGAAAATCAGATGAGCCATATGAAGTCAGCTATTCAACTTGTCCACTTGTCGATGTAGGTGGCAAAGTCACTTCTTTACCAGTTAAATATATCAACAAGAGTCACGATAATATCACTCCATCATTCCTTGATTATGTCAAACCGCTTATTCAAGGTGAAATACTCAGCATTGATGAAGATGGATTATTGATCTTATGAGTGAAAAAGAAATGAAAGATTATATCGTTGTCAAAGGTGCAAGAGAAAATAATTTAAAAAATGTTGATGTAACCATTCCTAAAAATTCATTAGTTGTTTTTAGCGGTGTATCCGGAAGTGGTAAATCAACCCTTGCTTTTGATACCATTTTTGCTGAGGGACAAAGAAGATATGTTGAATCTCTTTCTTCTTATGCCCGTATGTTTTTAGGTGATTTTACAAAGCCGGATGTCGATAGTATCGATGGCTTATCACCTGCTATTTCTATCGATCAAAAAACAACTTCTCATAATCCAAGATCAACGGTTGGAACTGTCACAGAAATATATGATTATTTGAGACTTTTATATTCAAGAATTGGTGTTCCTTATTGCCCACATCATCATCTTCCAATCGAAGCTAGTTCGATTCAAAAGATTGTCAACAATATCAAAGAATATCCTAATGGAAGTAAAATCACCATTTTTGCTCCTGTTGTTCAAAACGAAAAAGGAACTCATTTAGAAACAATGCAGAAGTTTTTCTCTGCTGGTTTTACAAGAGCAAAGATTGATTCTGAAGAGTTAGTAAGATACGAACAAATTCCTGAACTCAATAAGAATGATAAGCATACTATTTCTTTTGCTATCGATAGACTGATTTTAAAACCAGAGAATGAGTCAAGACTTTTCAACTCTTTGAGAACAGCTTTAGACTTTGCAAATGGATATGTAACAATTGATATCGACGGAAAAGAAAAACTGTATTCTGAACATCAAAGTTGTCCTATTTGTGGATTTTCAATTCCTCAATTAGAACCGCGTTTATTCTCATTTAATAATCCTCTTGGTTGCTGTCCTGATTGCAATGGTTTAGGTGTTAAAATCGAAGCTGATCCACTTCTTATGATCACTGATCCTGAACTATCAATTGACGATGGTGCTATCGGATGTCTTCCAAAACACAATCACGACACAATTGAGTGGAATGATTTTTATGCTGTTTTAGAAAAATACAAAATCTCAACAACTGTTCCATTTAAAGATTTGACAAAGAAACAACAGAATATCATCATTTATGGACCACCAGAACCTGTCAATTATAAATTAAAAACTAATAGCGGTTCTGTCTTGAATAAGTTTGTCACTGAAGGATTAAAAGCGAGAATTGATCGTTTGTATTTGACAACAAAGTCAGAGTTCATGAAGACATATTATGGTTCTTTTATGTCAGAGACTGAATGCCCGACTTGTCATGGTGCTAGACTTAATGAAGCTGTTTTATCTGTTCAAGTCGGTGGACTCAACATTCACGAATTATGTTCGTTGAGTTTAGGTAAAATATACGATTTTTTTGAAAATTTAAAACTTTCGGAAATGCAAGCAAAAATTGCTGAACTTGTCATTCAAGAAATCAAGAATAGACTTAAATTTTTGATCGATGTCGGACTTGATTATTTAACTCTTTCAAGAGAAGCAAAAACATTATCAGGTGGTGAGAGTCAACGTATCAGATTAGCGACTCAAATAGGAAGCAAACTCACGGGTGTCTTATATGTTCTTGATGAACCATCAATCGGACTTCATCAAAGAGATAATGATAAATTGATTTTGACATTAAAAGAGATGAGAGATTTAGGTAATTCTCTCATTGTTGTCGAACATGATGAAGATACTATCCTCAACGCTGATTATGTTGTTGATATCGGAAAAGGGGCAGGAGACCATGGTGGTAATGTCGTCTTCTCAGGCACTCCAGATGAGTTAAAAAAGTGTGAAGACTCTTTGACATCTGATTTTATCACAGGAAGAAAGATGATAGCATCTCCAACTCTCAGAAGAACATCTAAGAAATCCTTGCTTATCAAGAAAGCTAGATGTCATAATTTGAAGAATATCGATGTCACTATTCCTCTTGGAGTTTTGACCTGTGTAACAGGTGTTTCAGGTTCTGGAAAATCATCATTAGTTGATGAAGTTCTCTATAAAAATATCAGGAATTCTCTTGGACTTAAAACAGATAAACTCGGTGATTGTGATGGTATAACCGGATGCAAAAACATTACTAAAGTTATCAATGTTTCACAGGAGCCAATTGGTAAAACACCAAGAAGCAATCCCGCTACATATATCAAGGTTTTTGATGATATTAGAGATTTGTTCTCTCAAACACAAGAGGCTAGAATGAAGGGAATGCAAAAGGGTATGTTTTCCTTCAATAATGCGGGCGGTAGATGTGAGGAATGTCAAGGTGCTGGTGTCAAACGCATTTCGATGAACTTCTTACCTGATGTCTATGTCACTTGTGATGTGTGTCATGGAAAAAGATATACTGATGATGTCTTAGCTATCACTTATAAAGGTAAAAATATCTCAGATGTTTTAGATATGAGAGCTGAAGAAGCGGTTGAATTTTTCTCTGCTCATGCTAATATCAAAAAGAAACTTCAAACACTTGTTGATGTCGGGTTAGGTTATATGAAATTAGGACAATCATCAACGACATTATCTGGTGGTGAAGCTCAAAGGGTCAAGTTAGCTTATGAGCTTGAAAGATATAGTGATGGACATACTCTCTATATCCTTGACGAACCGACAACTGGACTTCATCCATATGATATTTCTAAACTTATCGATGTCTTAAATAGGCTAGTTGATCAAGGAAATACAGTTGTAGTAATTGAACACAATCTTGATGTCATCAAATGTGCTGATTATATTATCGACCTTGGACCTGAAGGTGGTGATAAAGGTGGAAATCTTGTCTTCCAAGGCAAAGTTGATGATATTATAAATTGTAAAGAATCCTATACTGGTTTATACTTAAAAAGAGAATTAGAAAAAGAAAAATATTTAAAATGATGATGGAGGATACATATGTTAAGTTCAGATCAAAGAGGTAGATTATCATTGCTTAGATCTTTAGCTCAGGTTGAGAAGAAAGAAGCACTTGAAGCCCTTGAGAATAATTATTGGGATACTTCTATGGCGTTTGAATGGATCAAATGCAAAAGAGAAAATCCTGATGCCAATCTTGAAGAGTTCCACACTTCATATCAAAAAGCAAAAGATGAAGCTTTTGTTCTTCCAGCTGATAGATACGATTTGAATAATTCTAGCAAGAAGACTGGATCGAATCGCCAATCAAGAAGAGCACAAATGAAACAAGAAAAAAAGGATAAAAGAAAAAATAAATAATATTATTTTTCACAATTAAAAATAAGGA
>CAVEQA010000010.1:0-1377 GCA_963617725.1 Paludibacteraceae bacterium | reverse complement strand
AGGATATTTTCACTTAAAAAATAGTAGAAATATCCTTTTTTAGTGTTTAACTTTATTTTGTTAATACATTATTAAAAGTAGTGATATCAATTCTTAAGGCAACCAATTGGCACTATTAAAATACCATCATTTCTTTTATATGCGTAATCGCCTACTCCTATTAATACCATTTTAAAGGATGGTTCTTTCATTTTTTGCGTATCAAGTTTTTTATGTAATTTGTTTAAAGTTATTGATGCATCTTCAATAGCTTTGTCGCCTCCTAATTTAATTTCAATCAACCCATATTGTCCATTTCTCAAATGTACGACTGCATCGCATTCTAAGCCATTTTTATCTCTGTAATGGTAAAGTTCCCCATTGATACTTTCAGCATATACTCTTAAATCTCTTATACAAAGGCATTCAAATAATAATCCAAAAGTTTTTATATCATTTGCTAAATCTTCTGGTCCAATTCCTAATGATGCAACAGCAATTGATGGATCAGAAAAATATCTTGTATCAGTTGTTCTTATTGCTGTTTTACTTCTTAGATTTGGATTCCAAGCAGGGAGATCTTCAATAACATATATTCTTTTTAATGCTGAAATATATTTTGACAATGTGTTTTCACTAAGTTCATTTTGATTATTTATATTCATATCTTCTTTTATTGTTGAATATGAAACTTGAGATCCGATATTTCTTGCATATGATCTCATTAATAATTTTATTTTGTCTTCCTTTTTTGAAATTCCATCAACTTTATTAACATCTGATTTAATGACGCCATCGTAATAGTCATATGCCTGTAAAAGAGCAATATCTTTATTCATACTAATAGAATGTGGCCAACCACCTCTACATGTTAAAAAAGCTAAATCATTGAAAGTTAAATGATTTACTCCTTCGATTGCATAATCTTTTTCGAATAGTTTTTTTAAAGATACTTCGCCAGATGATTCACCAGATTCATATAAAGACATCGTTCTCATTTTTAACCATGAAAAACGTCCTGTACCAGAATGAGTTATTTCATTTGAATTTGTTCCAGTTGAAGATCCTGTTAAAATGAACAATCCTTCCTCACCTCTTTGGTCTATTTCATATCTAATTGCATCCCATAATCGTGGTGCCAATTGCCATTCGTCAATCAATCGTGGTGTTTCACCTTTTAATAATAATGAAGGATTTATTTGCGAAGTTTCAATATAAGTTTCACGATTTAATGGATTATCCATTCTTAATACACTTTTTGCTTGTTGTAGTGCTGTTGTAGTTTTTCCACACCATTTAGGACCCTCAATTAAACAGGCCCCTTTGGATAAAAGTTTGATTTTAAGCATATCATCAACAATTCTTGTTTTATATATCATTTTGGTACCTCTGTAGTTT